>JAKAAL010000120.1 GCA_021802375.1 Bacillota bacterium
GCGCAGAAGACGAACAGCATCTTTCCAGCCTGGTGACCAACGCGGTTACGACCATTGCCGACGCCAATCCAGACCTGACGCTGGCCCTACGTATCGAACTATCGGGCATCACGGCTCTGCATGGACAGTTCATGGCCGAACGCGAGTACTATCAGAGCGAAGTGGAAAACGCCGCCGTGATCGCAGCACCAGCCCACCTGTGGGTCGAAAAAGTGCAGTTCTTTACCTCGCCCCCGACTGAACTCTACGCTTCCGCCTTAACCGGCGATGGGCTGGCCAGTCTTAGTGAGACCATGGCTCAACTTATGACCGACGAGCCCTTCTTAGACGCCTTTGCCCAAGAGGCAGCGGCCCTCCAAATGCGCCTGGCGGTCTATTCCAAGCGCGAAGATGCCACGCTCATTCACAGTGCCGAGGACGTCGCGGAGCTCCTTCCTGACGCGAAAGCGCTCATTTCCGCGCTCATTCATCAAGGAGGACCGTCCCATGAGAATTAGGAGCATTGCCGTCGAGTCCGTCCTGCATTATGGCGGGTTCCACGTAGATTTTGGCCAGGGCCCGGGTGGGCTGTCTATCCTCCACGGCCCCAACGAGGCGGGCAAAAGCACCTTGTTGCACATCCTCATTGATATGTTATATGGCACGACGGCGGACAGTGCCTTAAAGGCTGCGTATACGTCCCAGTCGCGCGTCGACGCCCAGTTGGAACACCAAGGCGGAGCCGTCCTGCGTATCGGAAGACGAAAGCAGCGCAACCGATGGGTGCTGGACGATGAATCGATGCTTACGGAAGAACAGCTTTTACGGGACTATCTAGGGGGATATGGACGCGACCGCTTTAGCCTCTTATTTGGCTTTGACCACCAAACTTTGCGCGATGGCGGAGAGAGCCTGCTCCACGCTGGAGGCCATGCCGGGATTTCCCTGTTCGAGGCCGGAGCAGGCATCCAACACCTCCAAAATCTTTTAGCCACGCTCACCGAGCGCTCGACCAATTTGATCGACCCCTCATTTCGAAAGAATGCCAAGGCGACCCTCAATCAAGCGATGCGAGCCTATCAAGAAAAAGAGAGTGCCAAACGCCAGCAAAGCCTGCGCGGCGAGGACTGGCAGAAAGCTCAGGCCTCGATCGAACAGAAGAAAAGTTCCCTGGCGAACTTGAAAAGCGCGTTACGCTCTCAACGCGAGGAGCAACGCCGGATTGAACGCGTTATGCGCGTTCAATCGCCGTTAGCGACGCTGTCCCAAATGCGCCAAGAGCTTCTGGGCTTGGATGGCCACGTGGTATTGCCGGATTGGGTCGATGAGCGCATCCCGGAGTTACATAAAGAGATTTCTGATTTTCGCCAGAGACTCAGCCGAGAACGCGCGGACCTTGGCCGATATGAAATCCAACTGAGTGAGATCGCCGTCGATCCGGAAGTGCTGGTCGAGAGCGACGTCATCGCCGAATTAAGCGAAGGCCTTCAACAATTTGAGACCTACCGCGTTCAAGATCTACCCGACCTTGAAGAGCGCATTCAACAGGCCTCGCTTGGCGCCGAAAGATTATTTAGTACTCTCGCTCCAGGGGTGAACTTTCAAGAGGTGGAACGGTGGGCCATCCCGTTTTCCGACTTGACGGATATCAAACGCGTCCTCAAGGATCTGCCCCTGTCAAAAAGAACCCTCGATGAGGCCACATTGCGTGCTGACGAAATGGACGTCCGCCTGGCAGCACTCCACCGCCAGCTTGAGGCACTGGGTGAGGTTCCCAACATTGAAGAATTGCTGGTCCTCTTGAAAGAGATTCGCGGTCGAGGAGATTACCCGACTCGTTTCAAAGAGCTCGAGGCCGATCTGGAAAAGCGCGAAGCCAAGCTAAATGCCCTCCTACACAGCCAAACGGTGGTAGACGTCTCGCTCGCCGATCTGGTTTCGCTAAGCATCCCCCTCCGCTCCACCCTGCTCCGCTACCAGCAAAACTTCGCTCTCTTAGAAGAAAAGGCCAAAGATACAGAGCGCGAACACACAACGATTCAACAAGCTTTAGATGCAAGCCGCAAGGAATTGCAACAGTTAGAGCGCCATGATAGGCCACCGATAGCTGCCGACCTGGACGCGGCCCGCCGATATCGCACGCAGGGCTGGCAGCTGGTGAAGGCAGCCTGGTTGAATAAGGTGGAGTCGAGTATCGAAATGGAGGAATTCCGCGAAGGCCGTCCCCTTGCCGAAGCTTTCGAAGGCTCCCTTCAAGCGGCCGATGCCATGGCCGACCGAATGTGGCAAAACGCCACGGCAGTGGCTCACCGCCAACGGCTCATCGACGGCGTGGCCGATCTAGAGGCACGCCTTCAAACGTGCCAAGGACAACAAGATGCCTTACGGAATGAACATCGTGTCCTTTGGCAATCGTGGTTGGAAGCCTGGACGGGAAGCATCCTCGTGCCCAAGACACCCGCCGAGATGATCGAGTTTGTGGACCGCGTCTATGAACCGCTGGTGGCCGGTTTTGATGGTCTCCTGGACGTTCAGCAGCGACTGAATGAGATCCGAGAGCAGCACAGCGACGATGTCAAGCGGCTCGCGTGCGCTGGATTCGCCTCCATCGATCACGACTTGTCCGCTCCATTATCCCAAGCCGAGCACTATGTGGAACAGGTTAACGCGCGAACCTCCCAGCAAATCAGTCTTCAGGGCGAGATTAGGAGTCTCGAACAAACGCGAGCTGAGGCGGATTCCGGGCGACAGCGCGCTGAGTCTGAGGTGGGTCGAGGGCTCAGCGAATGGACCAGCTTTCGCACGCGCTACCCAGCCTTGCCCGAACGGGAAGATACCGCCTTGGCCTATCTGGATCAATTAGAGCAGCTATTTATCACGCTGGATCAAATGAAACGGCTACAGATCCAAAAAACCCGTCTTAACAACACGATGGAGAAATTTCAATCGGCCGTCCTGGAGGCCTGCCGCAGGCTTCACGAGCCCTTAAACGATAGTGCGGAGTCGATCGCGGTTACCGTACGAAAACTGAGAGGGCGATGGGAAACGGCCAACGCCGCCCAACAGCAGTACCTCACCATCGAAGGCGAAATTCACGCGTTGCAGGACCGGCAAGAGGAGCTTGGCATCGCTTTAAGCACGCTGGAGGGTGAGCTCCAGCGCTATCTTACGGACTATTCCTGCTCCAGTCTCGATGCCTTGCGAGAACGCAGTCAATCTTCTTTGACCTATAAGAAGGCCCTAAAAGCGTGCCGCCAGGCCGAGGCGGCCGTGCTGCAAGCTGCCGGTGCGGGAATCAGCCTGGAGGCAGTCGAGGCAGAGATGCAAACGTTTGACGAGGTCGATTTGGAGGTGCTGGCGGCGGAGATTCAGGGCGCGGTCGACTGCGGGGAAAGCGAGGTGTCGGAGGCGGAACGCGCCTTGACCGTACAGCAAGAAGAGTTTCGCAGGCTGACCTCCGAAGATTCCAGCGCTTCCGACTACGCCCAAGAGCAAGAGGCCTGCCTGAATCAGATCGACCGCCTATGGAACGAATATCTCCGAGTGGAATTGGCACGCCGCCTATTGGACCGATCCATCGAATCCTTCCGCCGTCAGAACGAATCTGCCATCTTGACCCGAGCGGGCGCCTTCTTTGCCTTGTTGACGTTAAAGCGCTATCAGGGGATTGCCGTCGAATACGAACAAGACCAGCCTTTCATTAAGGCGGTTGCCCATTCTGAGCGCTCAAGAGGCGTTCAAGAGTTGAGCGATGGCACCCGTGACCAATTATTTTTATCCTTACGCCTAGCCTTTTTGGAGCAGCACACCATGGTGTCCGAGCCACTCCCGCTCATCTTGGACGACATCTTGGTGCATTTTGATGATGATCGCAGCCGAGCCACGCTGGAGCTGCTTTCAGAATTAGCTGAGCATACGCAAATCCTTTATTTTACCCATCATCAAGCAGTCGTCGATGCGGCGCTTAAGCTCCAAAATTCCCGGCGCGTCTCTGTCCGATCTATGGCCCCAAGCGTGCTTCGCTAACGGGTCCATAGGCACTGGATTCGACATCGAATCCCTAGGGACAATGGCTTCTGTCCAAAAACTTGCTCCGAGGGCATCAACCAACTAAGGATCCGGCCTGGTCCAGTGACACGATGTCTCAGTTCAGGCCTGAGAGCCCCCAACCACCTCTTCGAGCGCATTCCTAGGCCAGCCATACGCAGTCACCGGGCAACGTGGTGTCACCCATAGTCGTCGGATTTTCCCCGCGTTCTATCACTCCAAATCGGGCTTCTTCCATTGGTCGTTCCTCCGTAGTCATCCCTTTCCTGTGGTCGTTCGCCTAACGTCACCTGGCATCTCCATTCCAGGGGAACCCGAGTCGTGATTACGACAAACGTGGTGCGCCGTCCCGCCGGTTAAAGGCGTAAGCCCTGGGAGTCTATACGCGCCGGAATCTAGGACGTCATCAGGCATTTAAGGTGCTGCCAACTCCACCGATCCACGATGGGCTCACCGCACGCAAGGCGAAAACAAAACCCCATGCTTAGGATTCTCACTACAGGCGGCCCCTTCTCCTCCGTACACCCGCACTAGATAGGACATGAGCGTGACCCTATCGTCCCTAAACCCATGGACCTGAGCGTCATCGAAATCGAATAGGGTGATGTAGGGTCGGGAAACCAATCGTGCCACCGTTCGACGGGGACTTGACTGGCAATGAGGGTCGCCCGGCTTTGATAGCGATCATCGATAATTTCCAAGAGGTCCCGGCTTTCATCGGCCGTCAGGGGCTGTTGCGCCCATTCGTCCAAAATCAAGAGATCGTAGCGGAACAGTTTGCGGAGCCATGGGAACCAGAGGCCGTCCTGCTTGGCCACCAGGCCTTCGGCTAACAGCCGCGAGAGTCGGAAATAGCGCACGCGCAGATTGCGCCGACAGGCAGCATGTCCAAAGGCACAAAGGACAAACGTCTTGCCGACCCCGGTCGGGCCGGTGACGAGGACGGTTTGATGTTGGCCGACCCACAAAGCCTGAGCCAATTGACGCACCGTCGTGGCGTTCCATTCCCGGGGAGCCCCGTAATCGATGGCTTCGGGGGTAGCGGAGAGGCGCAATTGCGCCTCACGCAAGCGCCGATTCAGTTGACGGTTCTGTTGCGCTATCCACTCGGCATCCACGCAGAGACTGAGGCGTTCTTCAAAGGTTAGCGGGGCTAACGTGGGGTCTCGCTGCTGACGGATGGCTTCCTCCGCCAGTGCCGTAAGTCCCAAGGCCCGTAAGCGCTCCCAGGTGACCGATTCAATCATGACGATCCTCCCTTTCTACCGTCCCCGTTCTATGGGGGGAACCGGTTAGCTGATCGCCCTGCGGCCGAGCGTCCCTGGTAGAGGTGGCGCCCGACGAGGCATGGCCAGCACGTATCGGACGGGCAGTGGGGGTGGCCCGCGAATAGGCTTCCAACCACGCATGCGCATCACTCCTTTCCGCCCTGGAGAGGGGGTGTCACCGCATCGGGATCATTCTCCGCCGCGGTCCGCAGACGGGTTCGAACGCGTCGCGATGCTTAGGGTTTGGGGGGCTGGGCCAGTATCTGGTCAGCCCACGCCAAGAGAACCTCGCGCGGGGTCTGGTGCTGCACGGCACAGGCTTGGTGAATTTTCCGCGGTTCGTCCCGATTTTGGAAGGTGATATTGAGTTGGGGATGCTCCCAACGATAGTATTCTTGGCGCCGCGCGCCCGGGCTTTGCTTCTTCATCGGATACTCCCTGGGTGTATGGGGGTGGCTAACCCGTCGGGGATCTGACACCTCTGAATCGGGTCACTAGTGACGGTGATTTCGAGACCGTAGAGCATCAAGCGCTGGCCGAGAAGCGTGCCAACCTTTCGACGAGAGCGACCCAGATGGGGGTCACTAGCGACGGCGATTTCGAGACCGTAGAGCATCAAGTGCTGGCCGAGAAGCGTGCCAACCTTTCGACGAGAGCGACCTAGATGGGGGTCACTAGCGAGCGCTCCCATCGGCGCGTTAAACATGGTCCGCATCCTCGATGGCCCGAGAGGAGGTGGCTTCCGCATAATACTGAGGTCCTCGCACATTCTCGTGGGATCGTCGCGGGGACGGGGAGCTCGCCGCGGCGGTGCTGGCCGCGAGACAAAAGGCTTTCACCGCTCGGTACGAGTCTGCCCCACTCTGATTCGCTCGGCTAGCCGCCTGTTCGAGGATGGGTTGAGAATGCGTCTCGACTAAGCGCAGGATACCTTGACAACGTCGGTAGGCTTGTTCCGGGATGACTGCCTGACGTAATAGACGATCGACCCACTGCGCCGTATGGGGCCCGACGGCTTGGGCCTGCTGGAGAAAATACGGGGTATTCCAGCGTTCGGTCATAGCGCGATGAGCCGGGGGCATATGGTCCGGGATCGTATGATACGAGTTCCGTATTTGCCGCGGGTGGCTAGCCACCCGAATACGGTCATGGAAGCATTCAATGGTCGTGGTGGTGATGCGCACCTCTACCGACTGCCCCGCTAACGCATAAGGCACGCTATAATAGTGCCGATCGACTTCGATATGATAGTCTCGATACACCGTCGCCACGCGCCACGCTTCGTCTTCGAATGGAGTGGACGGTAAGGGGGCCAAGGAGGGCCGTTCCTGGCCCCAGAGACGCTGGCGGGAGCCTTCGAGTTTCTGAAAGGGGTGGGCGTTGAGGGCCTCGAGTAACGTAGCCACACGGTCACGGGCCACGTCCCATCCCATCAGGCGCTCATGGCGAAGTTTCGCCAGAATCCAGCGTTCGACCCATGGGACCCCCGCTTCCGCGTGTCCTTTGTCGCGTGGGCGGCGAACTCTGGCGGGCACGATGGCCACCCCATAATGCCGAGCGAATGCGAGATAGGTTCGATTTAACGTCACGTCGAACCGTTCGGCCTTGGTCACCAAGGCTTTAGGGTTGTCCGGCACCACCACCCGGGGCACCCCGCCGAAGAACTGAAACGCGGCCATATGGCCGCGAATCCACCATCCCGTGGTCTGCTGGGGATGTACATCGGCAAAGGTATAGCGACTAAACCCCAGCACGGCGACAAACCGTTGACCGGCTTGGATGTCTCCGGTCACGGGATCGATGACGGTCAGCGTAGGGCCTGCATAGTCCACAAAGCAATGTTCGCCCGGGGTATAGACTTTGCGTAGAACCCAGTCTATCCGCTTTTGATACGGACGGTATTTCGCGCAGAACTGGGCATATTGTAGGCCCGTGGGGTGTACTTCCATATATTCGCTCCAGAGCAGCTGTAAGGTCACACCCTTGCGTCCGAGCTCCTGATGAACGACGCCCCAATTCGGTTCGGGGCGTCCCTGGGGTCGCCCGCCGTGGCTCGGATAAAGCTGGCGCTGAAGCACGGAGTCCGAGAGATCCCCAGGCATTGGCCAGCCGATAGCCGTCCGATCAAACCGTCCCACTAGGTCGCCCACTGTAGCATGGCTAATACCCTGAGCCCGCGCAATCGCCCGATCGCTGAGCCCGAGTTCATAATGCAACCGTAAGATTTCCCGAATTTGATGCATGGCAAGCCCCCGTTTCGTCATACAGTAACCTCCTTGGAGTGGGGTCAAGCCCCGTAAGAGGCTTCGACCCCCACTCGGGAGATCCTGGTCGCCCGGACCCGGGGGTGGTCAACTTGCATCAGAAATGCCGGCCAGTACTTTTCAGAATCCGTGGTCAGCACTTTTTGGAATCGGTGGTCAGTATTTTTCAGAATCCGTGGTCAGCATCGATCAGAATACCCACTGGCAGTGAAAGCCGATGGCGCCTCCCACCATGGTATGACTACTGCCTCGACCTCGTGGATCGGCTCTGCGCCATAAGCCGTAGGGATTTAGGAGACCTTCGCCTTCGTCCACGCTGCCAGTTCTTCTTCATCACCAATATTTTGGTTCATCACCCGGCTACCCGCACCTAACGCCCGAAAGAGATTGCGTTCTCGTTCTTTCTATACTGCTACATGAGAGCGACTCTGTGTAACCTTATGGCCGATCGGCACGTTCTTATCCTCGGAGGTGCGATGATGCTCACCGCAAAAAAGAGGCTTAAGCGACACCGTACGGTCGGTCGCGTCATAACGTCTTCGCTTTGGTTAGCCGCTGGCGGCTTGGGTTTGGTAGCTTTTGGGAAGGGCGCGACGATGTCCCAGGCGTTCTCGGCGACCTCGTCCCCAACCATCTACACGACCCCCGTTTGGGCTGAAAATGCGCCGCCGCGTTGGTCCACGTCCCAACCGCCGCAATTAGTCTTTAACCATGGAGCCCCGCTCATCCTCACGACCACGAAACACCAACTGGTGTTATTTCATCGCGTTCAAAACCATTGGCAGCGCCATCTGGTCGCGACCGTGGCGACTCCTCACACGATCGATGGCGCCCGATTATGGTGTGGACCCCGGGGATGCTGGATGGCCTTGACCACTACCTCGCCGGGGCATGACTCTGCCCGTCTCCGTATCCTGCACCGTAATGCCTCCGCTTGGCACTGGAAAACCCGCTACCGTGCTGGTGTTTCGACGAATGCCACCGGAGGACTCTTACAGATCATAGGGCACGGGTCCACGCTCTGGGTCTTGTCGACGGGTACCCCGGCGGGCGGAATCATGCCAAAACGGTTGTGGTCCAGCCCTAATGGGGGAAGGTCATGGTCTCTCATCGCGACCAGCAAGGCATTGTCTAGGTCCACGTCCTTGCACCTGCCCACAGGATACCCGACGGGGATGACCGCCCTATCCCAGAATCATTTCATCCTGACCCTTCAGGCGCCCAACACGTCCCTGACTGCCCTATCCTATACGCTGCATCCGAGGGCCGTCCATCTTCTCCCCTTCCCTACTCCACAGAACATTCAGTGGGAGGCCGCCTTACCGGCTCTGGTCGACGGGTCCACCGTAACCATCCCGCTTATGGGATTGTCGCAGGGCGCTAAGCACGGGGTCGTGATGTTGGCCACGCGCAAATCCAGCCATAGCGTCTGGACGTTGCACCCCCTCGCTGCTCTACCAGGTGGATCGGCCACCACCGCATCCGGAACCATGGACGTGCTGTCGGGAACCACTCATCTGGATATCTTCTGGCCCAGCGGCCACGTGATTCAGTTGCCCGAGTTAACCTCATTCCCGAATCCGTTGGTCACTGCACAAATGGGATCGCACCTAGTCGTATTGGGAAAGAATAAATCCCTGTGGGTCAATA
>JAKAAL010000121.1 GCA_021802375.1 Bacillota bacterium
GTGCTGCGGGGAATCGACACTTCGCACTTTCGCGAGGGTGTCGATATTTCACGCGTCATGCAGCTTATCATGTGGGTCATTCAGGGTCTGACGAACAGCGACACCGAAAAACTGAAGAGGGATCCAGATTACCGATCCCAATACAATATCCGCGCTATGATGGCGGAACTCAGCGATTATGTGGATTTGTTAACCACCGCTTTCTACAAATGAAGATGCGAGGAGGTTGTGTCGTCCGTGAACGTGATCGAACTCAAGAATTTGACCAAGCATTATGGCCAGGCGAGGGGCATTGTAGGCGTGAATTTGACGGTGGCCGAAGGCGAGGTTTTCGGTTTCGTCGGTCCGAACGGAGCGGGGAAATCGACGACCATTCGGACGATGCTCGGGCTCATTCATCCCACAAGCGGCACGGCCACCATCTTCGGAAAGAGCTGCAGTGCGTCTCCCGAGATGCGCACGGATGTGGGCTATCTCCGCAGCGAAGTGTTCTACTATGACGGAATGCGGGTCATGGATCTGCTCCTGTATTCGGCCAGTTTTTATAAGAAGGATTGCATCCGGCGCATACATGAACTGGCGGAGGTTATGGATCTGGACCTGATGAAAAAAATTGACGACCTGTCGTTCGGCAATAAAAAAAAGTCGGCATTGTGCAGGGACTGTTGCACGAACCTAAGCTGATCATTCTAGACGAACCTACTAGCGGCCTGGACCCATGATGCAGGCGCGATTCTTTGAACTGATTGAGCGGGAGAACAACAAGGGTGCGACGGTGTTCTTCTCATCACACATCCTCAGGGAGGTGCAACGCCTGTGCCATCGGGTGGCCTTTATCAAAGAAGGCACCATTATTCGGCTGGAAAAGGTCAATACGTTACAGGATTATAAGCGCATCAAAGTGGAGGCGAAAAATGCAGTCAGCGACGAGTACTTCCGTATAGACGGCGTTAAGGATCTGCAGGTGGAGAATAACACGGCGACCTTCATCTTCCAAGGCGACGTCAACCCGGTGATGAGGAAAATCGCGGACTTGGATCTGGCCAACGTGTCGGTGGTCGAACCGGATCTCGAGGAGATCTTCCTGCACTACTATGCAAAGGAGGGCGGATGAGCATGAACATATATCTGCACGAACTCCAATCTTTGCGCAAATCGGCCATCATGTGGACTATCGCGATGATTGCCTTGGCTGGGTTGTACTTTGGGATCTATCCGGGCATCGTCAAGGACGCGTCCGGTTTCACGCAGATTATGGGTTCTTATCCCGCGCGACCCTCGGCGTCTCTCTGGCCAATATCACTTCGATGCTAGGTTATTACGTGATGGTCTACATGCTGGTCGCATTATTAGCTGCGATTCAGGCAATGCACTGCGGCGTCTCCATCCTGTCCAAGGAATCGCGCGAGCGGACGGCGGACTTTCTGCTCGTCAAGCCCATTTCTCGCTCCGCTATCGTCAACGCGAAAGTGCTCGCGTCCATCACGGTGCTAGTGGCGACCAGCGGGGTCTACTACGTGGTCGCGCTCATTCTGGCGGAAATCGTCAAAACGGCCCCGTTCAACGGCACGGTGTTTCTCCTAATCAACCTAACACTGCTCTTCCTGCAATTCATCTTTCTGGCTATCGGTCTCTTCCTATCCGTCTTATTCAGCAATATCAAGTCCGTGCTGCCTATCTCGCTCGGCCTCGTCTTCGGCTTCTACATCCTCGGCGCGTTGATTGCTACAGGGAAGAACGGTGCGGACCGTTACCTTTCTCCCTTTCGCTACTTCGACGCGCAGTACATCATCGCGCATAAGGGCTATGAGACATCCAATCTGTTGCTCGGCGTCGTGATTTTCGTGGTGGGCATCGGGGTGAGTTATATCATCTATGGCAGAAAAGACATCCATGCGGTGAATTGAGTCGCTCTCGGTACGGGAAGAAGGAGATCAGATAATGAACATCTTCTGGCGGGAAATGACCGCAAACCGCAGGGGCCTGATCATATGGTGCGTCTGTTTATTTCTGCTGGTCGCCAGCGGGATGGCCAAGTACGCAAGCTACTCGGCGGGTGGACAGAGTGCCCAATTGCTTTCGAGATTGCCACAGTCCATGAAAGCCCTGTTGGGCTTCGGATCGTTCGATCCGACAACGATAAGCGGCTACTTCGCCATGCTGTTTCTCTACATTGAACTGGCCGTCGCCGTGCATGAGGCGTTGCTCGGGTCCAGCATCATCGCCAAGGAGGAGCGGGACAAAACGACCGAGTTCCTGATGGTAAAGCCTGTCGCGCGATACGCGATCCTCACGTCCAAGCTTGCCGCCGCCTTCGTTAATGTCGTGATTCTCAATCTAATTACCTGGGGCTCATCTATGGTCCTAGTGCAGCAGTACAACAAAGGCAACGAGATCTCCAGCGAGATCGGCCTGTTTATGCGGAGCATGTTCCTGGTGCAGATCATCTTCTTGGTGCTAGGCACCGCAGTGGCCGCCAGCCAACGCAATGCCAAATCGGCCAGCTCCGTCACCATCGGCATCCTGCTGGTCGGTTATGTGATCTCTCGGATCACCAGCCTGACCGATAGGCTGAACGTTCTTGACGTGTTCTCGCCGTTCCAATATTTCAGCTATGCCAGAATGGTGAACGGGCAAGGTCTCAACCCGCTTATGACCGTCTTGGTGCTGGTGCTTTTTGGGGTGCTTGTCGTATGGACCTATCTCTCGTATCAGCGGCGCGACCTGGGGGTTTGATTCAGCCCCGCCGAGGGTCCCTGCGGTTGACCAGAGCAGGGCCTTTCTCTAAAGGGCCACAGCAGACATCATCCAGCAGCCTGTCAAGGGGGAATGCCTGTGGTTTTTCGGCCCAATCGTACCGATTCGCGGCGCAAACTGTTTAACCAACGAACGAAGGACTCCCTGCCCCAAAGCGGCGAATCGCTTCCTGAACATACGCCCCCGTTAGCCACCCAGTGTTCTGATGATATTCTATACTGCACACGGGTGAAATTTGACGATTTGACGCCAAGACGCTGGGCGTCTCAACACCCGGCTGCATAACGGTTTCCCAACACAATGGCGTGCTCCCACAAACGAAAACTAGGCTCCGCGCGCAGTATAACAAACTATCGACCGATGCGGGGTATCCCCGACCGCTGTTCGCGTGGTCCGTAGAGAGAAGGGTCACGAGGCCTTCCCTCTACTGGCTTGTTTTGCCTGCCCACAAGTAGGAAGGAGAGAGCATTATGCGCATCGCCTTCTACCCGCGGGTCAGTACCCGCGACAAAAACCAAAACCCCGAGACCCAATTGCTCCGCCTCCGGCTGTTTGTCGGCTCCCACCCGGACTAGCAGGTGACCCAAACCCGTGGCAACCAGGTCGGCACCAATGACCTGCTGCATCGGACGGCGTGGAAATCCCTGCAAGATGAGTCCCTCACCCAGCGCTTTGATACCGTGCTGGTGTTTAAGCTCGACCGGTCGGTCCGGTCGGTCCAGCACACGCATGACACGCTCGCCATTTGGGACCCGCTCAACCTCGGATTTCTCAGCGCTCAAGAAGGCTTCGACACCACCACGGCGCTCGGGAGGTTCCTACTCCATCTGATCGCCAGTCCGGCCGAATTACAGTTTAGACACGGCGAAATCTTTGGCCTCTTTGGAGACGGGTGCTGTCCCGATGAAAGACATTCCTGGATGCGGTTGCCCTGGGAAAACAATAATCCTCACGTCGATTACAAGACCCGATTGACTGTATACACCGGAAGCTGACGGTGTATTTCAGGACTGATAGGGTGCTTTAGATCCTCCAACGTCGTGAAGTCCATGGCCAATCGATAATAGGCCTCCCCATCGATCTCCTTTTCTAAGTGGTCGTAGTTCATCATAAAGAGCGAGTGATCGGAAGTCCGCGGAACGTAAAAAACCTCGGTGGAGACACCCTCAAGACTTCGGATAACTCTATTGGACTAAACCGCACTCGACCAACGCCGTCTATGGGCAATCAATCGTGTGAACTCGTAAGAACAAGCATTACCGAAGTAGGGCCCGATCAGGAATTGCACCGGGTGCTTGAGAGACGTTCGATGACATCCCACCATGCCAATCTCCTTCCATCCAGTTCCGCCGCCCTCGGTTTGTCCGTGTATCCTACGACCACGCTTGGTGTTAGCATCAGGGCCAACAGTCTGGGCCACCCGGGCACCCGTTTTTTAAATCAGCGCGAAACGGTTTAGTTCAATAAGTTGTGGTGGTTTCATGTGGCCTCACATAGCCAGTTGACGTGGCGATTCGCCCATCCTAACCGGGGACATCAAGCGATGAAGGCCGCCGGGATTCTGCCGAATCGCCCTCCGGACAGCAATACCATGCATGACGGATGACCTGGCTATCGAAAATATCCGAAGACGGACTCGCTTGGTAATGCGCGTCACGGTCGCGAACTGGAGGATGCGAAAGAACGCAGCCAACAGCACTAGGCGGAGGAGTTACGAAACCTGCTCGATGAAAGGTATGATGCGACCAAGGCGGCTCGGCAGGCGGTGGACCCAGCCCTCCGAGAGCGTTTGCGAGAGCGCTATGATCCATTGATTCGTCAGGGGCTCGAAGACCACCCCGAGACGTTGCCTGCTTCAGGGCACCGATGGCGCCCTGAAGCACAGAAGGACGCGAAACTGACCGGAACGACTTAACCGCGACCGCGAGGCGACGTTACTCTTCTTCGATGACCTTACGGTTCCTTTTACGAATAATATGGCCGAACGCGACCTGCAGAGGCTCAAAGTCCGTCCGCACAGTTCCGGAACGTTTCAGTCAGACTAAGGAGCTCAACCGTTGCGATTGGTATACCTCAATAGTCACCAATTTACGACCGACGACTCGGACTAGCGTGATGTCGCATCACGGCCCATTGTGTCGAACGATTGTTCTTGATGTCGTTCGCGTTTTCGCTATCATGGATGGTGGAAGGCGGTCCGACCCGATGCTTTGCCGACAGAGAGGCGCTGCGGAGACCCGGCAGCTACCCGAAATCTCGCGTCGGGAAAGAAGGCGATGCGAATGCATTACACCCTCTGGATTATTCCATGGTTCCTTGTATTCGTGCTACCAAAGAAGCCTAAAAAGTAACCACCTCCAAAGCGGAGATGGTTACATGTTCAAAACCCATCGGCGTCCGGCAGGGTCTCCTTCCGTCACAAGCGGAAGTGCTGCCAACCCTCCCATCCTGTAACCGCAGGATGGGAGTTTTCTTTCTCTTTTGTTATGCCACGCCTGCATCAAAAATGCAAGTGTCAAAGGCACGTTCCGACAAGGTGAAGGCCCCAAAGAAAACAGGGCCTTAAGCCTAAACCCTCGCTGAATTCGTTCCGGATTAGGCCGACGTAGGCGTGGAACCGTCCTGAGCCTAGTCACGACAGTGACCGAACCCAAACCGTATCATGACTCGACCCCAAGTTCCCATACGGACAACATGCCCTGACCATCCCCCGCGCGATCGTGCTCTATACGCGCCAAGATCGGGGCATCCCGCTGATGAGTGCTGACGGACCCAAGCCGTGATGGGGTAACTCCCGGGGGTCAACCACCGCAACAGGCATTATCCCACTGACTCCCGGTGTCGGACGGAAATTCTCCTTCCTGGCTATACCCCTCCTCTTTATTAGAATTAGAGACTATTCGCTTACGTGAGGGTTTGCCACTGGGGTTGACTCAGGCCCGATCTCTGCGATTTGGCATGGATTGGGTAATCCCTGGGGCCCTGCCAGTCTCCATTCCTCTCCTAACGAGGTGCTATTGTGGAGACGATTCCTCTCCGTGGGCAAAGACTAAGGTGGGGTGGCGGGCTCGGGGTGTCGACTACCAAAATCCCCAGACCCAGGCGCTATGAAGGGATTGTCGTTACCGTGGCTTCATTTCCACGTTCTCAAAAAAGGCTATCCTGCAGCGTTGAATCTGTGCTTTAACCTCCAGATCGTGAATCTGCTCAAAAATGGAGAGATCCCCCATGGACGGAACTGAGGAATCCGAGCCATCAGGAATATCTTGCGCACCCAAGAACCCGTTAAGCCGAGCCTGGGTTATAAGATATTGCCAGAATAGGTAGGCTACGAACGGAACTAGCTATACTGCACGCGGGTCGAATTTGATGGTTTGATACCAAGGCTGTGCGTGTCTCAACACCTTGCTGCATAATGGTTTTCCACCACTATGGCATTCTTCCAAAAAACGCAAACTATGACCCGCGAGCAGTATACTTTCACACTTCCATCGAAGCGCTTCCGTTTCAATTCCTCATAGGTAGGCTACGAACTTGGCGAAACGAGCGTGGGATGCCGAGGTGGCGGTGTTTCAATTCCTCATAGGTAGGCTACGAACGGATCGAAGCTAAGATCCGTCACAGCTGGGATCCCGTTTCAATTCCTCATAGGTAGGCTACGAACCGGAAACGTTCGGTCTTGGTCGGCGTTCCACCATTCACGAGTTTCAATTCCTCATAGGTAGGCTACGAACATGGGAGTTATAATGCCACTGTCCCAATGGGGAACGCTGTTTCAATTCCTCATAGGTAGGCTACGAACTAGTCAGGTGATTACGAATATGCACTCGGATTTTAATGTTTCAATTCCTCATAGGTAGGCTACGAACCTTCCGACATCCACCCCCGCCGTGACGCCACTTCCGGCGTTTCAATTCCTCATAGGTAGGCTACGAACGCCGTAGACTCTCAGCACGATATTGTCCATGAGGCCGTTTCAATTCCTCATAGGTAGGCTACGAACAACGGATTCCATGCTTTCGTTGTTAGTCCGTCCGAGTTTCAATTCCTCATAGGTAGGCTACGAACGTGACACCTCTCGTTTCACTGGGTTCGGAGATCGGGGGTTTCAATTCCTCATAGGTAGGCTACGAACTTTGAGAGTTTTCTTGTCCATGTTGCCTCCTAGGTCGTTTCAATTCCTCATAGGTAGGCTACGAACACAACTCATTCCAGACTTGTAACGTCGGTGGACTGAGTTTCAATTCCTCATAGGTAGGCTACGAACCGACACCTCCAACCCCAGATAGACCCACCCATTGACCCGTTTCAATTCCTCATAGGTAGGCTACGAACGGTAACGGTTGCGGGAACCATTAATATTGCTACAAACGTTTCAATTCCTCATAGGTAGGCTACGAACGGGACTCCGACAGCAGCACAGGATTTAGTAGATATCGTTTCAATTCCTCATAGGTAGGCTACGAACAACAAACTGGTGATGAGTCAAACAAGTCCTGCTATTAGCGTTTCAATTCCTCATAGGTAGGCTACGAACGGAATTGATATATAGCCCAGTCAGAGGATTCTCGGTAGTTTCAATTCCTCATAGGTAGGCTACGAACGAACCGCCTCTTCTTCCCACGACACCAAGGCCGAAGCCCGTTTCAATTCCTCATAGGTAGGCTACGAACCTGGAACCACACCCGGAAAAATCATCGAAGCGACCCGTTTCAATTCCTCATAGGTAGGCTACGAACCGGAATGCGCTATGCGGTGGTAGCCCACGCTTTTCGGTTTCAATTCCTCATAGGTAGGCTACGAACCCATTTTGCCCTGATATACCGCCATTTGTCAATGAGGGGTCACCGAGGGATTAGTTAACGTGGAGACAAACAAAATCCGTGGATCCATTATAGGGCGGGTGTTTCCGGTTTTTTGACCGTGTCGTCGATCCCCCGGAGTTTTTGCGCTATCGGAGGTCGACGACAAAATTGGCCTGCGATTCCGGAACAAACGTCATGTTATAGGCTGTGCTTCTCATAGGCTATGGCATTTCTTTGTGAAAGATTTGTCTGTTGATTGCTATACACTGATCCTTATTCATCCATCATATTATTAAAGTTTCGCACCCCCATATTACGCCGAAATTTGGCACCGGAGATCGCGTAATCTCTTGGCCTGCTTGACTTTAGCAACCTTCCACGTTGACCGTTTAGCCGACCATATCGAGACTTCGCAGTGGATTGCCTAAGAAGGACTTCTCAAACAGCTCTTGGAGTGCAGCCTATGGCGGCGACTGTTGAAATTGCTGGAGATCCATCGGCCCCGACTCCGCGACGGAGCGAAGGACGGCCTGCAAGCGATCTTCAAATAAGGCCCACCAGCGTTCGGCCACGTTTTTCTCGCGCAACTCGGCCAGAATCCCCTCGAAGAGGAGGCCTAAGGATTCGTAGGCATCGACCCGGCGAAGGTAGGCTAGAAAGATGTAGGTGATACCCCGGAGGGTGACCTGGGCGCTTTGGGCATCCAAGTCCCGAGATTGACAGCGGCCAAGACGTAGGTGCTGCTTCATTTCTTTGAAAAACCCTTCGATGGTCCAGCGAACCGTATAGATTTTCATCATTTTCACCAACGAAAGTGCGGTGTCAGTCGACAGAAAGAGCCGCCATTCCTTAGCATACGGGAATCGGCAGAAGTACAATTTGACCTCCCCGACCCCTTCGTACTGCACGACGACCTCAAAATATCGAGGGTTGAGTTTGCGGCAACGCGAAGCCTTGCCTGCTTTCTGTCACTGGGTCAACAGCGTCTTGGCGTCGACTGCCACGCCTTGGTACTCATATTTGCGCTTGTCCTTGCGCACACCACACCCCGTGCATCGCCTGATGGCGAATTTGCCGAACCGCTTGGATGAACCCTTGGCTGCTGCACCCACTATCGGCCAACACATTGCGCACCCGGAGGCCGTGTTTGACCGCCCGTTTCATCATCGCTATCGTAACCCCTCATTTCGGGCCGATTTGGATGCTCCTCTAATTATCGCAAAAACCGTGTATTCATGCGGGTTTCGCGGGTTTTTGTCGGTATGGTGTCGAGGAAATTTGGTGTATTCTCGGGGGGCGAAACTTAAGTTTTAACAGTCTCATCATGGAGGCGATGGCCTCCCGACCTCACGTAGTCGTGGTTGTCGTCCTCCAGTTTGCCCGAGATCTTCGTCCAAAGTTGGCACATCCAAATCCCATTTTTAGGTCGTAGGCGCAAGAAAAATATCGAATTTTGAATCGCGTATGCAGGATTTGTCAGATCTATGGAGAAGTCCTTCAGAGTTACCAACCGATATGCGATTATGCGATCTGTGTCTGATTATGTTGTAACAAGTTCTTAAGACTAATGGCTATGGAAAATGGAGGCGAAACATGCGAGTTACTATGGAATTCCGCTCAAACAAAGAAATGCCATAGCC
>JAKAAL010000122.1 GCA_021802375.1 Bacillota bacterium
CGCGCTTTCAGCTGATCGCCAAATGATCGGTCCTTCAATTGATTATTTGCTGATCCCGCGACGATCTGACAGTTGAGACGATCTATGGTAGGTTCCTGTTGGTATAAGCGGGACAACCAAGTCGGTTCGCGAAAGAGGCTTTGCGCCAATGTGTAACGATGGATCACGTCAGCAATTTCGATCCATTGATTGGCCAGAGCCAGCCAACTGGGCAAGTCCCCGAGGCTGGGCCAATTGGGATAGGGGATTTCCACGTCAGTCAAGAGCGCAAGCTCAAATACGGGCCAGTCAAATACATGGGACAAGATGAGGACTTGCCGGGGCCGTGGATAACGATAACCATCTTCCATGTACCCGATATAATAATCTTGGACGGCTAGACGATTAGCCAATTGGGTGCGTGTCATTTGATGGGATTCACGCAGGTATCGAATGACCGGACCGTATTGGGGAGCCTTTCGTGCCAAGCGCAACACCTCCATAAGTATTATAATGCTGCTAACAACGATGTGCGATGAGAAGGGAGCAGGGCATGGCAACCGAACGGAAGCTGGACGCACCGGATACTAAGGCAATGAGTGGGGATCCCTATCAAGGCCATCGAAGTTTTCGAACTATCTCGGGGATTCCCATTAACGAAGTGTACACCCGAGATGATGTGGGGGATCCCAAGGAGATTGGCGATCCCGGGCATTATCCGTTTACCCGGGGCATTCATCCCAATATGTATCGGGGACGGATGTGGACGATGCGCCAGTTCGCGGGCTTCGGAACGGCGACAGAAACCAATCAGCGTTTTCGGTATCTGTTAGACCAGGGTCAGACGGGGCTCTCGGTGGCGTTCGATATGCCGACCTTAATGGGCTATGATTCGGACGATAGTCATAGCCTTGGTGAAGTCGGTCGAGAGGGTGTTGCCATCGACACCGTAGAGGACATGGAGCGCCTCTTTGCCGAGATTCCTTTGGACCAGGTCTCTACCTCAATGACCATCAATGGGCCCGCGCCGATCATTTGGGCCATGTACTTGGTGGCGGCGGAGCGCCAAGGCGTGTCCTGGGATCGTTTGCGGGGGACATTGCAGGCTGATATTTTAAAGGAATATATTGCCCAGAAAGAATGGTTGTTCCCACCGCGACCCTCCATGCGGGTAATGACCGATATGATGGCATTTGCCACCCATGAAGTTCCGCAGTGGAATTCTGTTAGTATTAGTGGCTACCATATTCGAGAAGCCGGCTCTACCGCTGCGCAAGAACTGGCCTTTACCTTAGCCGACGGGTTTGCGTACGTGGAGGCGGGGATCCAGGCCGGTTTGGATGTCGATGCGTTTGCGCCGCGGTTATCATTCTTCTTCAACTCGCATATTGATTTCTTTGAAGAAATCGCCAAATTTAGAGCCGCCCGAAGAATATGGGCGCGACACTTAAAAGAGAAATACGGCGCGAAAAATCCTCGGTCTTGGACCATGCGCTTTCATACCCAAACCGCAGGGTGCTCGCTTACCGCGCAGCAGCCGGAGAACAATATTGTGCGAACGGCGTTTGAGGCGTTAGCCGCCGTGCTGGGAGGGACACAATCCTTGCACACGAACTCGATGGATGAGGTACTCTCGCTACCCACCGAGAAGTCGGTCAAGATCGCGCTGAGGACCCAGCAGGTGATTGCCTATGAAACCGGCGCGGCTCCACCTCGATCTCGTGGGTTTGGCCATTAATCGTCAAATGAATCGGTGTTTTGCTCGCCATCCTAGACTTGCCCTCCTTCGAAACTCAAATATTCGTGACCCGTAAGCCGGCTATGTTGAAAAGCACGTTCTGCTACAGTCAATGCTAAGTGTTGGCGATGCCGATCGGCATCGAGTTGGGTAAGTTCCGTTAGCGCAGTCGCAAAACTCCGTGCCCTAGTTGATGCCTCGGGTGGTAACGAGAGAGCGATACGTTCCGGTTTTCCCGCAACCCCAAACCAGGTCACAGACCCCTGGCCATCGCCGAAATCCTCCACCACAGCGCCGGCTAAAGCGAAATCCCCGGGACGGCGTGCGACTTCGGCAAACCCGAGACGATGACTCGGCATCGCAATGTTGACTCCGGTAATGATTTCTTCGGCCGCGAGTTCCGTGGTGTAATAACCCAAATAGAAATCCTTGGCCAAAATAGTGCGCGGGCCACTCGCGCCTTCGATTTGGAACCGAGCCCCTAAAGCCAGCATAACCGCCGGCCACTCTGAGGCCGGATCCGCATGCGCGAGGCTTCCGCCCAAAGTGCCCCGATTACGCACCGCCCAGTGCCCAATATGTCGAGCCACCACGGCAAGCAACGGCAATCGCTCCCGCACCTCAGCGCTTTCTGCCATCTCCTGATGTCGCACGAGAGCCCCGACATGTACGCTCTCGCTATCAAATGTGATTTGATGCAGAGCGGCTATCTCGTTGATGTCCACTAAGAGACTGGGGTGTGCCAACCGAAAATTCATTACCGGCACCAAACTTTGACCCCCTGCCAGGATCTTGCTATTCTCATGGCTCTGTAACCAGGTCACGACGTCCTTGACGTTCGTGGCCTTTCGATATTCGAAAGCTCCGGGTTTCATGACATTCTCCTTTCCAAACTTTCGCACAGTGTTAGGCTACCGCAGTCTTAGAGGAAGCTCAAGTAGTGCCTCGCCCGTTCCCCCAGGAACCATTCGGTCGATAAAACGCGTGGCCACCTTGAGGGCGCGGGTCTTGGGTTCAAAACCCGGGGTCGCCATCAAAGGGTGAACCCATAGTAAACGACGAATCCGAGGCCGGAGCGTCGCCAATGAACTGGCCAATAGGTCAGGGGCCCCGATATCCCAGCCGTCGGAGACAATCAGGATCGCGGTACTGGGTGAAAGATACCGGGCACCCCACTGTTGTTGCCACAGCGTAAGCGCCTGGCCAATGGCGGTACCTGCGCCAAACACATCCACGGTCGCTAGTTGTTGGGCCGCATCCGCCATCGATCGCTGCTGGAGGTATCCGGTCACCTCAACCACCCGCGTCCCAAAGGCGAAGATGCTCACCTGCTCCGCTTTGGCCCAGCGATACAGCCACGGCAAGTACAGCGGCACGTAGGCGGCCATCGACCCCGATACATCCCACAACACGACGACTCGTCCCGGACGTCGGTAGTTGGGGCGCCACCGTATTGGCCACCAAGCTTCTCCATGTCGGGCGAAGTCCTTACGGACCTTAGCCCAATCAGGAGCATGGCGCCCCTGGGTAAATAGCGGCACACGGCTTTGCCTCCAGATGTCTTGAGGCGGCCTTATCCCCAGGCTCCAGGACGGCAACGTCTCGGGCCAACCCTTCATCTGGGGGTGCCCCACCAGTGCGAGGGATGCCTGCCACCCAATACGGTCTGGCTTTTCAGAACCCTGGTCCTGGTCTTCGGGTTCGGATCGGGATGCATCTCGCAAGGATTTCTCGGGAAGCGGAGAGCCCCTCTCCGCCCTGCGTGCTCGCGGTCATCCTAACAATAATTCGTCGAGCCGACCCCGCACCGTATCGAGATCAATAGCATCCTTGACGACAGTACCCAGGGTTTGGCTCACCCAGTCCCGGGTGACTCCCGGAATGCCCATCACTTCTTGGCTTCGTCCCCAGTCGATGGTTTCTGCAAGACCCGGAGGCTTGATCAACTGCCAAGATCTCAAGCAGGTGACAGCGTCAACCAATTTCTGCAGGATGTCCTGACCGAGATTCGGGGCGTAAAGCGCCACAATCTCCATCTCGCGCTCTCGACGCGGCCAGTCCAAATAGGCATACAAACAGCGTCGACGCAACGCATCGGACAGCGGGCGGGTACGGTTTGAGGTTAAGATGCTGACTAGTGGCGCGCTCGCCCGCACGGTTCCCCATTCCGGAATGCTGATCTGTTGATCAGCCAGGTACTCTAAAAGCAATGCTTCGAATCCTTCGTCACTGCGGTCTACTTCGTCAATCAAAAGCACGGCTCCCCGACTCCGCAAGGCGCGCAACAATGGTCGTTCCATTAAAAATTCCGTATGGAACAGGTTCACCTCAGCGTCTTGACGTAGCGCCAGCAACTGGCGCTGATAGTTCCAGTCATAGAGCGCTTGGGACGCGTCGAGTCCCTCATAGCAGGAAAGACGGATGAGTTCTCGTTCCATGGAACCCGCCAGCGCATACGCTAATTGGGTCTTGCCACTTCCGGCGGGTCCTTCCACTAAAAGCGGCCGATTGAGCTTCACCGCTAAACTCACCATCACGGCTAAATCTTCGTCAATGAGATAATTCTGGTGGCGTAACCCCTCTGTCCACTGCGATTTGCTCAACATTAGCCTCCACCAATTCCAGAATGCGCCGGACTCCCGCATCTTTGTAACGGCGTGCGGTGTCATCGAATAAGATTTCTTGGTGACGTGAATCCGGTCCCGATTCTCTCTCAGTGTACCAGACTCCATACACCGACATATAGCTCCTCCCGCTGAAAATGCTCCAGAGGGTTCCAGGAAAAATCCCCCGCGGGGGGATTTCCTCAAACTCGAGCCATTTGGCGCCGCTTTAACTTTTTTCTCATCGTCAGGCGTTCCCGGCGAGCAGGCGTTAAATGGCTTACCCCAGGCGGGTAAAGTCTGACCAGTACCGCCTGGGGAATCGTGACTTGCAGGTTTCCGCAGAGCGTGCACTGGCGCCCATCCAACACGGTGACCAGAGCCCTGGTTCCTTCGATATTTAAGGGCCCCGTGATTACCACATCCTCCGAGCCACAAAAATTACAGCGTTCGTCCATACCGTCATCTCCCATTCTCATAGTTAAAATCATGATCCTTTGTATGGGAGAGGCTTTCGCCTTTTATCGGGGCGGTTCCTGCCAATATACACAGGAAACGCACCGTTTTTTAACACCTTTATCCCCAACATATCCACAAATCACGACAAAAAAATGTCGAATTCACCAACCTTGCCACCAAACCTGTCGACCTTGCACCACCGTCCCTACGACACGAAGTGCGTCCCAATTCCCTTCGATGAGGGCCCGCTCCGGATTCACGGCCCAAAATGTAAAATCGGCTTGATACCCTGGACTCAGCACGCCGCTATTCCTGGAATCGGCTATCGCCGGTATCCGGGTATAGGCGTCTAACGCTTGCCGTGGAGTTAACGCTTCTTTAAGATTCCAAATCTCTCGCGGTCGGTCGAAAGGCGCACGATGCACCGCCGTCCAAAGCCCCCAACGAGGATCCGGTGTGGCCACGGGCGCATCCGACCCTAGTAACACCGGAGCTCCGGATTGCCACATCGATTGCAATCGGTAAGCCGCGCCAACCCGTTCTCCCCAATGCTGGCGAGCAATTCCGTAGTCATCGACCATGTGCACCGGCTGGACCGACAAGGCAAACCGTGAGCTTAACCACACTTGCTCGGTGTCATCTAGCAGTTGGGCATGCTCGATTCGATGAGCGATAGGGTGTGGTCGATCCAAATCACGTAGCACCTTAATCGCGGCCTGCACCGCACGATCGCCAATCGCATGCATGGCCACTGCGAGTCCCGAGCGATCCGCGTCCAGAACCAGCGATTTCAGGGTTTGTGGGTCTAACGGGGAAATCCCACGATAGTCGGCTTCTCCTTGGTAAGGCTCTTTCATCCAGGCCGTGCGCGATCCGAGTGCTCCATCTAAGAACAGTTTGACGCCTTTAATGCGGAGCGCGGACCCACCAAAACCCGCCTGAATTCCGATCTCGCAGAGAGCGCCGAGTTGGTCCTTAGGCAGCATCACGTCCACCCGTAGTGGTGTGGTGAGACCCTCAGCCATCACGCTTTGCAAAGCCAGGAAACCCTCCTGCGACTCCATACTGGTGACTCCAACCAGACCGTGTCGCGCGAGCTCATGCATTCCTCGCCTCAGATCGCGTAGATTATCGGCGGCCGATGGTGGTGTGAGTCTTTGAAAGACCCACGCTACCTGATTTTCCCGCACCACCCCGGTGGGTCTCCCATGGACGTCACGTTCAATCACGCCCCCGGCCATGGGACTGGTCTGCTCGGTCAGTCCCACCATCCAGAGCGCTTCTTGATTGAGCCAAATCGAATGATGGTCATGACTGGTTAAGATCACCGGGTGTCCGTGCGAGATCCGACTAAGAGCTCTCGCATCCGGTGCATGCGTCCAAGTGGAAGCACTCCATCCTGCCCCCAGGACCAGGGACTCCGGCGTATCGAGACCCCTTATCCATTGCTCGACCTTAGCCAAGACGTCGGGATAGTCCCAATCCGGATCCAGATGCAGCGCTCGGAAACTTTGGCCGTAGGCCAAGAGGTGCACATGGCTATCCCAGAGACCCGGGGTCAAAAAAGCCCCCTCACAATCCACCACTGTATCGCGAGCAGCACGGTGCGCCAAGAGTGATGCTGATCCCATCTCTATAATTGTGTCCTGTTCAGTCACCAACACGCTATCCTCGGGACCATGCCAGCTAAAGTGGGTCCAATATGTGTATCCCAAACGGTAAAGCCTCCCCATCGGGTGGTTTAGGCCAACCCTCGATGGACACCCCCGTCAATGTCAACGCTGGTGCCCGTAATCAAGGACGCCTGGTCCGATAATAGGAAACCTACCACATTTGCCACATCTTCGGCGGAAGGAAGTCGTCCGAGTGGAGCCTTGTGCCGCATTTCTTCCAACATGGCGTCCACGGAGATATCGCGTTTGGCGGCGTACGAGGTGGCCATTTGGCGCAACAGATCTGTCTCGGTGGCGCCGGGATTAACATTCACAAACCGGATCTGAAAACTCGCCAGGTCGTCTGCTAGGTTTTTCATCACGGCTCTTAAGGCCGCATTGACCGCACTCGCGATCGCCAGATTAGGATTCGGGTCCTTGCCGGCCACTCCGACCAGGTTGACTACAACCCCACCTCCGGACACTTTCAGCCAAGGAACGGCCGCCCTCACTAGTGCCAGGTATCCCCAAAACTTGACGTTGAAATCTTCATGCCACTGCGTCCACGAGGCGTCTAAGGCGGACGTCACCCGCGCTCCCCCGGCTGCATTCACCACATAATCAAGCCGACCAAAGTGCGACAGGGCCTCCCCTACTATCCGATTTGCCACCATCTCGCTGCCATCAATCTGATTCCGACTGGCTACCACCTTACCCGGACCAATCTCATTCAACTGGTCCACCGCAGCTTCCAAGGTAACATGCTGGGCGATCGCTAAAACGTTTACGCCACGTCGCACCAAGAGTTCTGCCACGGCCCGACCAATTCCTCGGCTCGCGCCGGTAATAATCGCAACACGACGAAACGAAGATTCCTCGATTGGCACCTGCGTAGCCCTCCTTCCACTCTCTGCACGCCTCACGCGATGGCACCTCCACCATGCGGAAGAACCCATATATCTACAATATGAGAAACCTCGAGATTTGATGAGCCCAGGGTTGTTCTACGGACTTCCCCGTGGAGTGACCACGGTATGGATAAGTCGCACCATCCACAATACGTTGGATAGGGTTCCGTCGGCCGACGCGCTTACGATTTTACATTTTCCCCATCATGGGTTTGTATTGGGCCTATCACACCCTGTCGCACCCGGTACCCACCGTGCAAATCTGGTCCATCCTGATTTCTGTCGGAGTGTCGATTAGTCGTGACAGCGATGACCTGCTTCCTCTTTGGGGATACCGGCACAGTTGAGATCGTCGGGAACATGCGAGCTCAGGTGTGAGGAACCCACTCACGTGACAGATGGGCATCTCGCCCCAGTCAAGAACACTCGCTTTAGACTTATAGGATTCTTCTTGTTTCCTCATTGCACCTGAGTTTGATGCGGTAACCCAAAATCGGGAGGGTTACTCATGAGTCCCCGTCGAGCCCATCTTTCGTGACGGTTCCCCACCTTTGATAAAAGCGCATTCTCTCGAGGATCGCGTGTTCGATGATCGGTCGCTGGCTAGGCAAGAGTAGCTTGGGCAAACCCTCTTGCCAGGAGAACCAACCCCAAGACGTAATTTCCCCGTCGCCGGACGGTCCTGATTGCTCCAAGGACGAAGGGTTCCTGACCTCGGCCCAAAAAATGCATTCCAAATGGCGTCGATTAGGAAATCGCGCATCCATCCATTGCAGGGTCTCGACGGTCAGGCCACACTCTTCCTTCAACTCACGGCGCACCGCTTCTTCTAAGGACTCCCCATAGTGAACCCATCCGGTGGGAAGTCCCCACGGGTATCTGGGCCGATAGCTATGCTCCAATAACAGTAGGCGGTCATCCCGGAACACCACCAGGACAATGGCCATGACAAATTTCGCCTGGGTCCACCACATCAAGCGTTCGATGAAGCGGCGCCCCGCAAATCTTCCCATCATTCGAACGAGCCAGAGACGGACATATCGCCAAATCATCCTTAACCTAGTGCGAATGGGAAGTGGGGCGGTTCCAGAGTCGCGGTGTGGCACCCATGAATCTCCTTCCTGAGACCGAGTCGAGCATTAAAATATGCCTTCTGGCATCCAACACAAAAGCCCCCACAGGCCATAGCCCTTGAACTGTCCTGGCTGTGGCTTATGAGGTATCAAGCGTCGGCATTCCGCTGCTAAAGTCCGCGTGTTACGATAGCCAATCCCAGTCCGGCCATAGCAACCCCCAAAATCCCGTAAAAGACCGAGACCTTACGAAATCCGGGAGTCTTGCGCTCAAACAACATCACGGTGCCCAACATGAGCCCCAATATTGTTAAAATGGTTCCCAAGGACATCACACCAGACATATTGCCCAATGGCACGGTTGATCACCCGCCCCGCTAAAATACCGGACGCTCACGCCATCCACCAAACACTTCTTTCATCGACTGTACAATTTCTCCCTCGGTGGCACCAGATCGCACCGCATCAATAATGCGGGGCATTAGCGGCGCGTCAGGCGCCTGACAGGCCCGGGTCAACGCCGCTAGATCATGCGTCACGCGTTTGGTGTCCCGACGCTGACGAAAACGCACCACTTCGTCGATCTGAGATCGTTCCACTGACGGGTCGATCTTTAGAATGGGAATCCGCTCGGTTTCCTCTTCGATAAATGCATTGACTCCCACCATAATTTGCTCGTGACTCTCGAGTTCTTTTTGATACCGGTAGGATGCTTCTGCAATTTCGCGCTGGAAGAAGCCATTCTCCACGCCTTCCAGCACGCCCCCAATCTCTT
>JAKAAL010000123.1 GCA_021802375.1 Bacillota bacterium
CAGCAAAGCGGTCCTGCGGCATTTGAAGAAGGACCAGAGGCGGAGAGTTCCGACGGGGATAGTGGCAACTCCCGGCACTGAACAGAAGATGAACCCGAACTTTTTGCCTTTGCAAAGGGTTTGGGGTTGGTGTCGAAAAGGATGGAAGCGAGAGCCGAAATGGATTGACAAGGATAGAAAAACTTGTCATAGTATGGGCGTTTAAAGGTATGACCACATACCAATATTGGTTTGAGGGAGGTAAATAGCGGATGAGCCATGGATTTTTGGTGCATGGTGACGAGGACCACGTGGGGATAGCTGTTCGTGATTTGACGCCGGGAGAAGTGGTCAGCGGCATGTATCTGACGTCCCATCAACCGATCACGATCACCGTTGTGGATAAGATTCCTCTGGGTCATAAAGTGGCCCTAGTCAATCTGAATCCCGGTGACAAGCTGGTGGAATATCACGAGGTGGTGGGCCAGGTGACCCAACCTATTCGTTCGGGAGAGCATGTGCATATTCATAACCTTAAAAGTGTGAGGTGGGGAGCATGATGAAAGATCGCACGGAGTTTTTAGGCTATCGTCGACCCCATGGCGCGATCGGCGCGCGCAATCGGGTAGTCATTCTCCCGGTAGATGATTTGTCTAATGCCGCCGTGGAAGGAGTCGCCCGACTGGTGCCAGGAGTGTTGGCATTGCCGCATCCTTACGGTCGTCTGCAATTCGGTGAGGACTTAGCCTTGCACTTTCGCACCCTCATTGGCACGGGAGCAAATCCCAACGTGGCAGCGGTGGTGGTGATCGGAATTGAGCCGAACTGGACCGAGAAGGTCGTAGAAGGCATTGCCAAAACGGGAAAGCCGGTCGCCGGTTTTTCTATTGAGAGTCACGGGGATACGGCGACCATCGCCCAAGCCGCTGGGGTGGCGCGGCGGTTTTTGCAAGAAGCTTCAGAACAACAGCGAGAGCCCGTTTCCGTGGCGGATGCGGTTTTTAGCATTAAGTGTGGAGAGTCAGATACCACCTCAGGACTTGCGTCCAACCCAGCGGTCGGGCAGGCCGTCGACTGGCTCATCGACCAGGGGGCAACGGTCATTTTTGGGGAGACCTCAGAAATCACTGGGGCTGAGCACTTAATTGCTCGGAGATGCGCCAATGACACCGTTCGGAGCAAATACTTGGAGTTTCATGAAGGCTATCAGCAATTTATTCAAGAGACCGGGTTTGATTTGATGGGGTCACAGCCGACGCAAGGAAATATCGCTGGCGGCCTCAGCACGATTGAAGAAAAAGCGATGGGTAATATTCAAAAAACCGGGACTCGGCCCATCGTGGATGCTTTGGCGCCCGCTGAGGCTCCCAGCCAGCGAGGGTTGAATTTCATGGACTCGTCGTCAGCAGCCGCCGAGTTTGTGACGCTGATGGGCGCGGCGGGTTCGATTTTTCATTTCTTTACTACCGGTCAAGGCAACATTATTGGCAATCCTATTGTGCCCGTTTTGAAGACCACAGCCAATCCTAAGACTGCCGCGCAAATGGCAGAACACATTGACCTGGATCTCAGTGGCCTCTTAACTTTGGACATGACACTAGGGGAGGCCGGAGAAGCCTTGGTGGCCATGATGCTAAGAACCTTGAATGGACGGTTGACCGCGGCAGAAGTCTTGGGACATCGGGAATTTGTCTTAACCAAGCTCTATCGGAGCGCCTAGGCTGGATTCGAAGGTCATGCAGATCTCCGCATGCAACCGCGAGAAGGCTACTGTGCGCGGGTCAAAGTGTTCGCCTTTTAGAACAGTGATCGGATACACGGAAGACTGGGGTAGTAGGATGACGGAGCGATCTCAGCTTCGCGGGCAAGTCGTGCCGTGTGGCCCACACGCAGTATAGGACCCAGACTGGGTCGGGCGGGGGCTGCACGAACGACAGCCAGAGGCTTAAAGGAGCAGGTTCAGGAGTCGCGATAATCACTCCATCGGGGAGGTCGATGGGCCGGGTGGACCGTAGGGGGCCCTGAACGCGGTGGAGACTTCGAAGAGAGTCTTGAGAGATCGGCATCGAGCGACGAGACACGGCCACTGGGTTTACGAAGACTGTGAAAGGAGATGTTCGGCAGTTGACTTGGGCCGATGACGATGGTTCACACGATGATTCCGAGCCGCTGGAACCATTTTCTGGCCAGTGGATTTGGGTGGGAGAGCCAAAACCGGACAATGGATGGGTGGCGTTTCGCCGAACGTTTCACGTCGCTAATTCCCTGAGGTCGGCGAAGATCCGGGTGAGCGCTGACTCCCGTTATGTACTGTGGTTAAATGGAACGCGTATAGGTCAAGGGCCGGTGCGATCGTGGACCCAGCCGTGGTATTACGACGAATACGAGTGCGCTTCGGAACTTGAGGTTGGCGACAACCTTTTGCTGATTACGGTGGTCCATCCCGGGGTGTCCACTTTTCAATCCGTTCGGTCGCGGGGCGGCTTATGGGCGGCGCTGACGATGTGGACCAACGAAGGGCATCTTAAGGAGATTGTCACGGATGACCTTTGGCAAGGAAGCCTCGATTACGGGTGGCAGCGAAATAGCCCACGGATCAGTTGCCAGCAGGGATATGTCGAGCTGGTGGATGGGCGTCAACGTCTGCACGCCTCCTGGGAGCGAGCGCGTCCTCTGGGAAAGGTGGGAATCGGGCCCTGGGGACGATTAAATCGCCGTCCAATTCCGTTGCTGGCTCAGACTCGGGTCTTCCCTGAAAAAGTTATGGCTCAAAAAGGAGCCTCTCAATTAGCGCTAGCTCACGCGGTGGAACTCCGAGGCTTGCTTACCCAGGGGGATACCAGCGCGAATCCGGTCGAGTTCGCACCCCGGTGGTTGGCAACGCAGATTCACCTGCCAGTTCAACAAACCGTCACGTTTTACAGGCTCAACACGGGACTCGTGGCGGACAGTTGGCTCAACCATGAACCCGTTCGATGGCACCCGGTCACCCCTTTGAGCGCCGTGTGGAGTGCACAACGCGTGCTCCATGCGGGAGATTATGTTTGGCTCAGTCGGATTGTCGGCCCGTCTAATCGATTTAACTGGAGTTTCGGCATCCAGGAACCGGGGGTGTCTTTGCGACCCGTCGGCGATCAGGGAAGCCCTTGGGTGTTAGGCCAGATCCCTGATAACCTGACCCTCGAGCGGGTGGTCGACCTAGGTTGGGCAGAACTGAAGACGGTCGGAACTTGGCTGGATGTGCCCGCCGGAAAAATATGGACAGACGACGGGTACTTGCAAGCGGCTTCAGCCAGAGCCCACATGGATTCCCCGTCCGATGTCCACCAGATGGACAATCCTGTCGAGCCAGGTTTGAGTCTCACCGTAGATCCCGTAGATTCCGGCCAGGCCGTGCAAGTCGTCGTCGATTTTGGCCGTGAGGTAAGTGGATACTGGAATTTTGAGGTCAGTGCGCACTCCGGTGTGATCATCGATCTGGCGGGAATCGAAGTGCAACAGAATGGCGAGTTGTTATTTCCCGAAGCGCTCTATCCGGCCATGCAATATATTACGTGTGAAGGTCGGCAGCAGGTGGAATCGGTCATCCGGAGAGGGTGTCGCTACCTTATTTTGACTATCCGCAACCATCAGCGCCCTCTCAGTATCACGTCCTTGCACTGCCTGGAGGTGACGTATCCAATTTTGTCGGAGGGTTTGTTATCTACCGACAATGCCATAGCCAATAAGCTATACACGATGTCCGCATTGACCACGCGCCTTTGTATGGAGGATACGTTTGTCGACTGCCCAGCCTACGAACAAGCGCTGTGGGTGGGAGATCTTCGCGTTGAGGCGTTAGTCGCCTATGCCTTGTTCGGTGAAAGTCGTTTGGTGCGCCATAGTCTAGAACTGATCGGACAGTCATTGGATCGGGGTGATGGGTTTAGGGCGGTCGTCCCCACCGACTGGGACCGACGGATGCCCGCTTGGACCTTGCTATGGATCATTACCATTGGAGAATATTGGAATTTTAGCGGAGACCAAGCAGCCCTTGAACGATTTTACCCTTGGGTTGCGCTGGTCTTGGAAAGTTTTTTATCCCACGGGAATACCATCCAGTTATTGGAAAGTAGAGGCAACAACATGATCGACTGGGCACCGATGGAGGTTTCTGACCATGGCGTGGTGACAGCGATCAATGCGTTGTTCGTTTGGTGCCTGAAGACGGGACAACATTTGGCGGCGGCCATCGGGCGCCCGCGAGAGGCCCAACGCTGGCAGCGCGAACGCACGACCCTTATCGCAGCGATGCATCGCTTCCTATGGAATGATGAGATGGCAGCCTACGCGGATGAAATGCCCCATCCATCCCGACCTGCGACCTTTAGCCAACAGACCCAAACCCTGGCCTACTTGGCCGGAGCGGTGCCCAAGAACCGAGAAACCCAAGTATCCTCGTGGATCGTTGATCCCCCGCGGGGAACCGTGATTTCAGGGACGCCCTGGATGGAATTCTTTGTGTGCGAGGCACGCCTGAAACTCTCAGACGGCGTTGGCCAATTGGACGAAGCCTTAGGCCGTTGGCAAACCATGATGGGTGATGAGAGTACGACGTTTTGGGAAACCTTCGCAGATCCGAAGAGCGTCCGTCCGACCAGGAGCTTTTGTCACGGGTGGTCAGCCGGTCCCGCGTACTTCCTGGTGCGCCACGGCCTGGGTGTTCGCTCAGTCATTGCTGGTGGGCGAGTGGTCTGGATCGACCCCGCGCTAGACCAGTGGCGGAGCGCTCAGGGGCGAGTTCCGGTGCCGCAAGGAGAGATTGAGGTCCACTGGCGGGCAGCCGATGACAATGCGGCGGAGTTAACGGTGAAACTTCCGCAGGGAGTGAGTGGGATCTTGGCTCCGCGGTGGGCCCAACGGGCGGAAATTTACCAAGGTCAAGGCACTTTGCTCAAACAAGGTGGATTTGGATTCCAGGGGACGGTTTGCTGGGCCATCTCCCCCATTGCGCAATTCGGGGCCGAAGTGGGCTCATGACCAGCCGTAGATACTGCGTCCAGGTCGTGAGCATGGTCGAGGCGAGTGAGGAGGACAAACCATGGACAGATCGGCGGATCCGTCATGGCAGTGGACGTTTGAAGACGGCCAGCTACTGCTTCACTTTGGTGAACGGGCGTGCATGCGCTTGCCTCTAGCAATAATCGTAGATGGAGTGGTAGTCGGGTGGCATTGGCGCCAGGCTGGTGAGGCAGAGCAGCGGGAGACAGATCCGTGCTTCACTGCAGAATCTTCGGACCAACGATTTAAGGCGAGATTGAGTTTGGGAGCAAGGCGTACGGTGAGACTAGAAGTGCAGGCGTTGCACTCCATTCGCCAAGGCCTTAGCCTGGAATTTGGCGCCGGCGGATTCATCGTGAAGAGCAACAGTTGGAGGGCATTTGTTCCTGATGTATTCAATCGACGGATGAATCCCTGGGTGTCTCAGTCGGTGACTATCGCGACCGCGATTGACACAGACGCGCAACGTAAGGCCGGAGTACTCACCTTCGTCAATGCCCCGGCGCCCAAGGTTGCAGCGTTTCGTCTTGAGGGCGGGAGCTCCGAGGGGAAAAACTGGCTAGGTATCGCCGTGCCAGGTGCTCTGCCCTGTGCTGCATTCGAATATCACGTGGCAGAAGACCGCGTACGGGTCGTGGTGCAACACTGGACGCCTTTAGTCGACGGGGATGCGATCGAGCTTTGGCTAAGAGCTGGGTTAGGGTCAGACGAAGAAGCTCTAACGTTGGCAGTGGAGGCCGAACGCAATAACCAGAGGGACCGATCGGGTCCCCCTTCGGCGGAGTGGTGGAGTCAGCCGATTTTTTGTACCTGGGGAGAACAAACAGCGAGGAACGTAGCAACCGGTCAGCCCGTCCATCTCAGCCAGGGGGACCTAGTGACCTGGGTGAATGCGGTAGAAAGGATGACGGGCAATACCGAGTTTACAATCTGCGTAGATGCTTCATGGGCGAACAACAGCCGCAGTTGGGTGGCGTCTCAACGAGTTGGGGGTACGGATGGACTTCGAGCACTGATTGAGGCCTGGCATCGGTCGGGTCATCATGTCTTATTGTGGCTTAGTCCGCTAGATTTATCGAGAACCTGGGATGGCGATCAGCTCTTTGACGACGTCGAGGAGTTGACTAGCTGCGTTTCAGGGCAACCACCCTTGCGCGACCTATCGACCGAGCAGGGGCGAGCACATCTGCGGTCAGTAGTGCGTTATGGGCTGAGTGAGGACAGACACTGCCTCAATGCCGATGGGTTTAAAGTGGACTATAATTTTCGCAATCCAGACCCGCGAACGTACTCGATGGAACGACTGAGTTGGGGTGAAGGAGACCAATACTGGAAAAACACCATGGAGTTCCTGACAGAGACCGCTCGGATGTTCAAGTCCCACCCACTACTGTCCTATAGTGGTATCGCTCCTTGGGTTCAGCAGTATACGGGAATGCTTCGATTGAACGACGATGCCTCAGATTCGCCGGTTGCCTGGCTCGACCGGGCGAGCGTCGGGCTGCGAACCTTGCCTGGGACGCTGGTCGATGCCGATGGGTGGAGCATGACGCGGGAGAAGGCCTACCAATACTGGCCAGTGAGTGCAGTCATTGGCGTTCCAAGTCTCCTGCACGTCACGCGCTTTGACGGAGGAGATCCGTGGACCGCGGATGATCAAATTCGGCTAGCGGGGGTCTGGACCACGTATCAGAACGCCCCGACACGCCCGAGCCATCGCATCGTCATTGGTCCTGGACGTCATCGGATTGATCGCTATGCCACCGACCAGAGCGGGGCAGCACGTCGAGTCGCGTACTGCGCAAATGACGACTTGGTGGTGACCTATTCCCTGGAGCGTATTCGACTGACGGTGACGCGCGGTGGGGTTTTTTGGATTCCGTTCGAAGAAGGCTCTGCTCCGACCGTATTAGAAGCCGTGCACGCGGATGGTCGCCGCCAATCATGGCCCATTGAGACGGTCCGCCAAACCAATCCCCGTGGAATGCTGGTCGTGTTGGAGCGATCCGTGGGGCAGTACCACGATATCCTATTTTGGGAAGGGCCAATCTCAGCCGATACGAATAAAAAGTAAACACGCCGGGTTGAACCATGCGTGCATCCAGGCAGTAAAGACAGGACAACGTTCGAACCAATCCCAACCAATCCAAGGATTTCTGCTCGTTGCCTTGAATTCTAAGCGATCTCACTCCGACATCGTGTCGACAGACGGCTAGCTTCACGGTTAGAGAGCCCGCCGCGAAAGGCAACAGACTGCGCGGAGTCCCCGAAAATCCATTCAGATGCGGCAAGAAAGAGCATGGATTGCCAATCCGTCACTCGGGTTCCTGCCATTCAGTCCGAACCGTGGGGTCATGCCACTGGGTTGAAGATCGTCTGCCGGTAACCTAAGTGGCCTCGGTGACGTTATACCCAGTGACTGTCCTCAAAGGCTTGGTGAGGAACAAAACGTTTGGGGGAGGTCGGGGGATGTTTCAGGATTTGCTGCTCATTCGAAGGCAAGGTGTGAAGTCTCTCTTACGCCAAGGGCGACGATTCGCCGTGGCGACAGCATTCGCGGGTGGCCTCGGGATTGCTCCTCTAGCCCTCGCGGCCAACCCAGGTTCGATTGCAATGCCCGGCTCCCGTCAGTCGGAGACCGCCACCCTGACCGCTCCGGTCTTCACCAGTCTCGACATGGTGAGTACGACTCGAGGACTTGCGTGGGGGACGCTGAATGGCCGTTATGCGCTCTGGGCGACCGACGATGGTGGTATGCATTGGCATCGGCGCCTTTTCGGGGGTCTTCCGCCGATCGATAGTCCAAACATCTCCGAGCCCGTGGTCTATTTTGAGAACGCCAGGCAAGGATGGATTGCGTGGGTAACGAGCCGCTATGTTGGACAACCGCATAGTGCATCGGCGCACGCGGTGAATACCCTGACTGTCATGCATAGCCGCGACGGTGGCCGTCGCTGGACTTCTTATCACCGCCAAATCTTGGAGGTCATGCACCAAGTTGAGCAAATAGATTTCGTGGGCGGTAACGGATGGATTCGGGTTTTTTCCGGTGAGGTCATGAACCAAGGTGACACCGGCATTTATCATACGACCAATAACGGGGGTTCGTGGAATCTGGTCTCGGCCGCTGGAGGCTATGTTCCCAATCCACAGGCGACCCCCGATGCCCTCCCGGCGATGGATGTCCCCATGCCGATGACGTTTACGAGTGCCAACGACGGATTTGCAGCGGTCGGGAACTATGTTGTCACCGAAACGTTGGCCTCGATATACCATACCACGACAGCCGGCAGACGTTGGTCGCCACTGCGATTGCCGCTCTCTGCCTTCTTGCGACGCCACGCCTACACTACCACCGAGTTTGCACCGATATTTGCTGGACCGCGCGCAAGTGTATTGGTCCAGTTCCAAGGAGGCACGCACGGAGAGGTCATCGACTACCAGACCACCGATGGCGGCCAACAGTGGAACATGAGCACGCCATTTGCCTTGCAGCCGTCGGCCTACCAGGTGGCGACCTCGGCGATTAGTCCTCGCGATGCCTGGGTCATTGGCATCGATGGAGGAAGTTTTGGGCGGACCCAAAACGGGGGACAGTCCTGGTCGAATTTACCGATCTCTGGGCACTTAAAGGCCGTATTCGATGGCGGCTATCAAGTGGTCAGCTTTAACATGATCTCGCCGACACGGGGATGGATGTTGGTCGAATCCGGCAATCACAAGAGCTTTGCTTTGTTGCGGACGCGAAACGGCGGTAGCAGCTGGGGCACACAGCGCTGGTAGAACGGGTTTTGTTTCGCGCAGTCCAACGAAGCGGTTAATAGGCTTCATGACTGAGTGACGAGATGGCGACGCATGGCGGCCAGGAAGAAGTTCGCCCATCCGACCCATCATGCGGCCACGTACTGAGAGCGTCCCAAAGACCTGTTCCTCTGGGGTCCTTAAATCGCACACCCCGACGAGCACTGGGACCAACCAATTGGACGTGTGACGACGCGGCGTTCTGGTCCGTTTCAGCCATCGACGCATCGATCGTGGCTTAGGGTGAAGCCCCTCTTGTCGCTGAAGCCCATCTCTTTTTGACGA
>JAKAAL010000124.1 GCA_021802375.1 Bacillota bacterium
ATTGACCGGCCCCGGCTCCGGCTTAGGATGGTTCCCGATAGGATGGGACGACTCTATTTCATCAGCCATGCGTATCTCCTCCCTTCAGACCGTCTCAATGGGTATCCTGGCTCGCGTCCATTCACCCTATACAGGAAATTTTTTAACGTAAATTGCATACCCTAACGCTATGGGATAAAAGAGGAGGGGATCGACTGCGATGCAGCGTGAAATGTTGAAATCCAAGATCCATCGAGCCATTGTGACAGAAGCCAATCTTAATTACATCGGAAGCCTGACCCTCGGGTACACCCTAGCCGAGTCCGCCGATATTCTAGAATATGAATTGGTGCACGTCACCAATATTAATAGCGGCATCCATTGGGTCACCTACGTCATTGTGGACCAGGAAAAGGCCCACACCGTCTGCCTCAATGGGACAGCTGCCCGTAATTTCCAGATTGGCGATCCCGTCATCATCATGGCGTACGGTCATTATGAGTCCGGTGAGATCAAGAGCCTAAAGCCTCGGGTCGTCTTTGTTGATGCCAATAATCACATCACCGACGTCATTAGCCGAGAACCTCCCCGACTGACGCATAGCCCCTGATACTCCCTGGTTTCAGTCGTGGACCGGAGGGTCCAGTCGATTTACGGCCGCGTGATGACAGCATGCCACATGGGGCAATCTACCTCTGGTGACCGCACTCAGTCATTCTCAACAAAGGGGGCGTTCTCATGGCAGTAATTGAGGTAAAGGTGGTACCGGTAGGGACCGATGACCCCAGTCTCTCGAGCTATATTCGGGAGTGCTACCAAGTCGCTGAAAAAAATGATGACGTGGATCTCGTGGTCACACCTACGTCAACCATTTTGGAAGGTCCCCTGGCCCGTGTGCTCAAGATCGCAGAGGCCATGCATCAAGAGCCCTTCTTGCATCACATCGAGCGGGTCATGACCACAATCACCATCGACGAACGTCGTGACAAACCGGAAGACATGGATGACATGGTCAGCTCCGTGTTTACCAAAGAGGATGACCAGGACATCTAAATCACAAAGAGGCGGCGCCGCGTTGTTTGATGCCGGCACCGCCTCTTTGCGATCCAAGGAGCAAGCCTCCTTCGCTTCGACTTGGTTCGACGTTTCGAGTATGGTAACATAGAGGTATTCGAGTACCATAATTTAGAAACTTAATGAGGGACGCTTGATGAACCAATTTCCTGGATTTACTGCTAAAGATTTTGATGCGTTTCTTATCCCAGAATTTCATGAACGCATGGCCTATTTGCGCCGGGACATCCGGCCCAAGCTCGCCAAACTAGGGGATGACTTAGCTCCCAAATTAGAATCCTTAGTGGGTCACCCGCTCTACCCGCACACGGCATCTCACGCCAGACGCCGGGTAAATCCCCCCGACGACACCTGGGTGGCGTTTTCTCGGTCGGAACGCGCCTATAAACGCTATGCACACTTTGAAGTCGGCATCTCACTGGATTATGTGTTTGTACGCTTTGTGGTCAAGCCCGAAGGCGAGGATGACAAGCCGGCCCTCGAACGCTACTTGGCGGAGGAGGGGGTCAAAGCCTTCGACTTAAAGGATCCCGCTCCAATTTTTTGGTATCGCGACGATCACGGCACCGATCCCTATCCCATCAATGCGATCGATGCAGAAAAAGCCCAGGAGATCCTGAAAAAGACCAGAGTGAAAAGCCACGGTTTTACGGTCGGCATGGTTTTCCCTCGCACCGATCCGCTCGTTAAGAGCGCCGAATTGGTAACTCGCAGTTACAACGCCATTGCCCACTTAGTCCCGCTATACCGAGGGTCGGTTCGCCTGATCGAGACGGTCGACGCATGAGACCGGTACCTGAAGCCTTTTCTTACCAAATTGATCGCCCGGTGGTACCTAGTATGACCGCGGACCGTTGGGGCAATCCCACCCCGGCACATGTTCTGGCCACACCGATGCTGCTCCGACTATTCGAAGAATGTGCGTCCGAGGGCATCTTACCGTTTCTTCACCCTGATGAGTTAATTTTGGGAGCTGAAGTGACGTTACGCCATCGTCGGCCCACGCCACCGGGACTAACGGTGCACCTGCGGACCCAACTCATTGAGGGCCGTACGGACAAATTGACTTTCGAGCTTCGCGCTTGGGATGAGATCGACGTGGTGGCAACCGGCACGCTCACGTCGGCAGTGGTCTCCCGTACCACCTTTGAGACCCGTTTCGCTGACAAATTTCGGTATGCCGAAGACCTCTTAAAAAGAGACCACTAAAGAGTCGTGCTAGTCTTCGTTGGTCCAGGTTGGCAAGAGATGCTGGGGCACCCTGTAATGCTCAATAAATCGGTTAAAGAGGGCCCGGAACGCGGCGGTGCGATGGGGTTCTTTCATCATGATGAGCGACGTGGTGCGCGCAATGGGGGGAAGCCCATCTACTTCCAACGCGACCAGATCCCGGCGCTGAATGTCGTCACGCACCACGGAATCGGGCACGAAGGCCGCTCCGAGACCCACTTTGACCATGCTTTTAATGACCTCGTGACTATTAAATTCCATCAGGACGCGAGGCATCACGCCGTGCTGCTCCAAGACGCCATCGACAAAAGATCGGAAGCGTGAAGGGGTCTCATACGAGATGAAGTCTAATTGTGCAATGTCATACAAGGTCAGCATCGTCGGTAAATCAAGCGCCCGTTCCGGGCTAACCACAAGACGCACCGGGTCCGAAAACAAGGGAATCGAGTCAATTTGTTCATGGATAATGGGGATGGTGACCAGACCAATGTCATACTCCCCTTTAATTACCCCATCCAGATTCTCTTGAATCTCGCCGACTTTGACCCGCACCTTGATTTGCGGGAACTGTCGGGTGAACCCTGAAAGAACCCGTGGCAAACTAAACACGGCAACCGTGGCCAACGCTCCAATGTGCAGTTCACCTTGCCCTGGTCTCTCTAACGCTTCCATGGCTTCATAGGTTTGGTCCAGTGACAATAAAATACGCTTAGCATAGTGATATAGTAATTCTCCGGTGGTAGTCAGTTGAAACTTCCGCCCTTGGCGCATCAACAGCGTGGTATGAAACTCCTCCTCTAATTGTGCCAGTTGCTTGGTTACCGCAGGCTGGGTCAAGTTGAGTTGTTCTGCTGCCCGGGTAAGGCTGCCGGATTCCACGATGCGGGTAAAGGTATTTAAATGCGCCAACTGCATGCCACACATCCTCCTCAAAACCACCTAGGCATATTTCTCCATCGATTCTGAGTCCTATCTTACTAGATTATTCCCATTAGTTATGGTTTAAATAAAAAAGGTTTATTAGGTTTCACGACGGATCCGTACTACAGTGAGATCAATAATAAAGGATGTTCAACGACCAACCTATCGACAACGCGCAGTATCTAGTTGAAGCATCAAGGAGGCACGATCATGCTGGCGTGGAAAATTGGCGGCGATCAAGGAGAAGGAATTGATTCCACGGGTGACGTGTTGGCGTCTGTTGCCAACCGCATGGGATACTATGTCTACGGCTACAAACACTTTTCGTCCCGTATTAAGGGAGGCCACACCAATTACAAAGTTCGCATTGCGACCTCTCGACTCGAGGCCACCACGCGCCACACCGACATTTTAGTGGCACTGAACCAAGAAACCATCGATCGGAACGTGCATGAACTTGATGGCGGTTTACTGCTCGCAGACCAGTCCTTCGGGCCCGTGCTCCCGGAAGGTGCTAAGGCACACCTCTTGACCCTTCCACTGACCGAAATTGCCCGCAACTTAGGCTCCGTCATGATGCGCAACATGGTGGCCGTCGGCGCCTCAGCCGCACTGATCCAACTCCCCCTCGATGTCTTTTTAGACTACGTCACCAAGAAGTTTGAAAAAAAGGCGGGGCTGTGGTGAATGCCAACCGACAAGCTGTCACCACCGGCTATGAGCGCGTGATTGACACATACGGAGCCCTATTAACATTCAAATTAGGCGCCCCAACCCGAGGCGATCGCCTGGTCATTAGTGGCAACGACGCCATCGCGTTAGGAGCGATTGCTGGTGGATGCCGTCTCATGTATGGCTACCCGATTACTCCTGCCACCGACATCATGGAGGCGTTAGTCCGGTGGTTCCCGGTAGTCGGAGGAGCGGTGGTGCAGATGGAAGATGAGCTCGGGTCGATTACGGCCGTAATTGGCGCCGGCTTCGCTGGCGCTCGTGCCATGACCTCTAGCTCAGGCCCCGGCATTTCGCTGATGCAAGAAGCCATTGGCCTGGCTTCGGTGGCGGAGATTCCCGCTGTTATCGTAGATACCCAGCGCGGCGGCCCCAGCACCGGGATGCCTACCAAACAAGAACAATCGGATCTACTCGCCCTCCTTCACGGTGGACACGGAGACACGTTGCGGGTGGTGTTGACCCCGGGCTCGATCGAAGAATGCTTTGACGACGCGGTCGAGGCCTTTAATCTGGCCGAACAATTCCAAACCCCGGTCATCATCGCGACGGACCTCTCCTTGGCATTATGGCAACAGAGTGTGGAACGCAGTAGCCTCAATGGGCCTAATGCGTCGATCCGCAAGAGGTCCACATTAAGCCAGGCAGACCTCTTGGCCTTAGGAGAAAATGTATTTCAACGCTATCAATTTAGTCCCGACGGGATATCTCCCCGCTCGTTACCGGGTGAGAAAAATGGTCAATACTTGGCCACCGGGGTCGAACACGGGCCCAGTGGCAAGGTGAGTGAGGATCCCGTCAACCGGGAACGCATGATGAATAAGCGGCTGGCAAAACTCGAGGGCATCGCTGCTATCCGCGACGGCTTCCGTTACGAGGGGCCCGACCATCCGGAACTCATCCTGGTCGGCATCGGTTCAACCGTAGGCATTCTGCGTGAAGCCGTCCAACATCTGGGCGACCATGTTGGGCTGGCCTGGTTCCGCACCCTATCGCCATTTCCAACCCAACGTGTCCGCGATGTGCTGGCACCAGCGGCCCACGTGATGGTGGTAGAACAAAACGCCCTAGGCCAAATCCGCCAGGTAATGGCTGTCCACGGCGTGACCGACAATCGGTTTACAAGCTTTCTTAAATATGACGGGGTCCCTTTCTTGCCGGAAGAAGTGGTGACCCGTGCCCAATCCTTAGTCAGTCCTGTGGAGGTGCACTAGATGGCAACGTTACAAGATTTTCGCACCAGCGAAAAAGCCTGGTGGTGTCCAGGCTGCGGGGATTTCGGTGTACTGGCTGCCATGCAAAAAGCCTTAGTGGCGGTAGGGGCCAACCCGGACACGACGGCAATTGTTGCGGGCATTGGATGCTCTGGAAAAATCGGGAACTATATCAATTCCTATAACATTCACGTCACCCATGGCCGTGCGTTACCGGCCGCATTAGGCCTAAAAATGGCCAACCGGGATCTTATGGTTTTGGTAGCAGGAGGCGATGGAGACGCCTACGCCATTGGGATGGGTCACTTTATGCATGCACTGCGCCGTAACTACAACGTCACCTATGTCGTGATGGATAATCATGTATATGGCTTAACCAAAGGTCAGACTTCTCCGACCTCCCAGGAAGGGTTTAAGACCAAGACGACCCCGCAGGGAAGCATTGAACACCCCGTCCACCCTTTGATGCTAGCGGTTTCGGCCGGCGCCACCTTTGTGGCGCAAGGATTTTCCAGTTGGCAACCCCAACTGGCGTCCCTGATCCAAAAAGGTATTGAGCATCCCGGATTCTCGCTCATCAACGTGATCTCGCCGTGTGTGACGTACAACAAGGTCAACACCTACGACTGGTATAAGAAGACCCTAGAAAATCTGGACGAAGATAACACTTATGAGGCCAACGACCGCAGTGCTGCCTTAGCCAAGCTACACCAAACCGAAGAATTGGTGACCGGGCTCATTTATCAGGAAGCGTCTACTCCGTATGAAGACCTCATTCCCGGATTTCGACAGACGCCTTTAGTCCATCAAGATCCCCATGTGGATTCCGAGGCTTGGGATAAGATTCTGGCCACCTTAGAATAGGGCGGCAACACACCCCGGAGGTCTTCCCGCGTGGGGAGCCCCCGGGATTTTTTATTGTTCGATGAGGCCATCCGACCTTGGCACTAGTTCAACCGGTGAAACGGCCAGCGATGCCGATTGCTGAAAAACAGCATCCGCAACAGAGCGCCGAACGCCAAGAGCTCTAGAATTAGGCCAATCAGGCCCCCGATCCAAGGGATGATTTCCACCACTGTCAACACCACCGCTCCAATGAGAATTTCGCGATAGGGATATCGTGGCTGGGTCGTCCAGGCGGTCTGGCTGACTCGGTATCCCAACCACCAAACTAAGGCCGCATTGGCCAGGACCCAGGCGACAACGCCTCCCACCCCCAATAGGAACGCCACGGGGATCCCAATAATAATAATGGTAAGCCCTAAGAGTGCCACCACAAGTCCTATCAGCCCGAGGCAGCCAACGCCTGCCGCGGCTATTCCATCGTGATCCATTTCCTCGGTTACCCTATTTAAAAATCCCGGCATTATCGTGACCAAAAGACCGGTCACCACCAAATTAATGACTAATTTGAGGAGGCTGCCCCCCCAACCGCCCCACACCGCCGTCGTATGAAACCCCAGGGAACCCACGAACGGAATTTGATTGAGGAGAGTGTAAGGGATTCCCAAAGACGCCACCCGCTGTCCATTCGTGGTTCCCACACCCACCGTTCGTTGCCCTTCAATACGCCCCTTGGGTCCGGTGATAATACTCCCGGTGCCGACATTAACGTTCCCCGTCACCACCCCGGTGACGTCGACGGTACCGACGTCAACGGTCACGTTGCCATCCACCCGACCATACACATCCACCGTCCCGGCATTCAACGTGACATTGCCGTGTAGAGTTTGTCCGGCATTGACCACGTAAGTGCCTAACTGTTGATGGACGCTTTGAGCCCAGACGCCCCCGCTCATGCCGAGCACCAACACCACGCTCAAACTGACAACCCACAAGAAATGGCCTATGTGTTTTCTCACGACATCCGCCTCATTCCCTAAAGTGCTAAATTGCGATCTGAAGGATAAAATCCCAGCCCTTCAACGCCGAAGCCTGGTTCTCGTCGTACTCCGAAGCCCGACTCCAATTCCCAACAGCACCACCGTCAGAAGGAGCCAAACCCCGGGGTGTGATAGCATGAGCAGCAACAGGCTCGGCCACAGTGCCGCGACAAGCCAGGTCCAGACCGCGGCCATCATCCGAACCTCTGCCAGCATCCCGGCAACACCCGCTAAGTAAAACCCAGCCCCGAGAACGAACCACAGCCCCAGGTGCCGAGCCCGATGCGGAAGGGGCCGGCGTCCGACCTCCTGCATAATTGCCGCTAACACCTGATCTACCCGTTTCTGGTCTACGTTCATTAGCCGTCCCCTCCGATGCGCAACACATTTTTGAGCCGAGCCCGGATCCGCCAGATCCGGGTCTTGACGGCGCCAGGTGATGCGCCGATTTCGTCAGCGACTTCATGAATCGATCGGCCCTTTTCCAAAAGTTCCGTAAAGAGACGCTGCTCTTCTCGGTCCAAACATCGATACACGAGCTCTTTAAGCAGGACCAAATCTTCGCTATTTTCGCTAAGCACGGTGGTCCCCCCATGCAGTTCAGACCAAGACACCGTGTTGATGGCGCGACCTTTATAAATCCCCTTGCACTCACGGAGTACAATCTTGGTGGCCCACGTCGAAAACTTAGCCTCCTGGCGAAACGATCCCAACCCCTCATAGCAGCGAATCATGGCGCTTTGGACCGCATCGTCGGCATCGAACGAATTCCCGAGCCACGCCGAGGCCAGAGCCAACCATTGGGGAAGGTGAGGCCTAATCAATTGCGCGAAATCGTCGTGGTTTCCGGCCAAAACGGATTCAATGAGGCGTGCTTCCTCTTCATCCCACATGGCGGTTTCTCATCCTCCATCTCTTAGAGGCCAAAATAATCCCAAAGGTCACAGTTCCACCGGAATAATTTCGGCCAGGGCCCCCCGATAACAGTGGGTCCGGTTCAACCACTGGTGGCGTGGTTTATGGTGGGCGGTACGGTCTACAGTCTGTGAACTGTAAAAGCAAAAAATTCCTCGTCATCGTTCTCTTGACTCGTATTGCTAACTATTCCTACAATACATTGTTGGTTGTTGACAATCCATTTCTCGGGAGGACCCTATGGGTAAAGACTGTGTTAACCATGACGGCACACTAGCCTTTCATAATGACGGACCCATCGGAACCCTGACCATTAATCGACCCCGGCAGCGCAACGCGTTAAATCAAGGAATGTGGGTGACTATTCGGGAATGGATCGAGCATTTACCCCAAGAGGTAGAACTACTGATCTTACAAGGCAGCCAACACGTATTTACGGCGGGAAGCGACATTAAAGAATTCGTCGATCTCCCCTTAGAACAAGCGAACAACGTCTTCGTCACGATGGAGTCCACCATTAGTGCCTTAGAACAGTTGGCCATCCCGAGCATTGCATCTATCGACGGACCGGTATTCGGCGCCGGGCTGGTTCTAGCACTGGCGTGCGATCTGCGGATTGGTAGCGACTTGGGTCAATTTGGTGTGCCGGTCGGTCGACTAGGGATTACCCTACAACCTCCGTTTTTGCGGCGTCTAACCCACGTCTTAGGGTTCAGCCGGACCAAAGATCTCATTTATACCGGACGCACCTACACCGCTGAAGAGGCATTAATGACCGGCATCCTTAATTACCTGGTCCCCAGCAGCCGGCTACCGCAAGAAACCCAACGACTCGCCCAAAGAGTTCTCCAACAATCACCGGCATCCTTGTCTGCCGTAAAAGAGAATATTCGCCTCTACTTAACCGGGGACTTGGGGATAGAGCCCGTGGGCGCCTGGATTGGCCCAGACTTCTCAGAACGCACCCGATCCTTTACCAAACGGCATCCACCCTTCTAGTTTTACGCTGCACTTCCTAACACTCACCAAGGAGGGATCTGGATGAAATCCTTTGAAAATCTCCGCATTATCGATTTGACCCGTATCTTGAGTGGCCCCTTTTC
>JAKAAL010000125.1 GCA_021802375.1 Bacillota bacterium
CCCAGGATAAGGTCGATAGGTGTCGACCTGCTAGATAACAAGGAGGATCATGATGAACTGGCCGCATATTTTTACTGCGATGATTACCCCATTTGACCAAAACGGTGCAGTCGACACGGATACTGCAGGAAGACTGGCCAATTCTCTGGTCAACCACGGCAGTGATGGCATTATGGTGGCTGGCACCACCGGAGAATCTCCCACCCTAAGTGATGAGGAACGCCGATCCCTATTTTATGCGGTTAAGTCCCATGTACCGGACCACATTCCCGTCTGGGTGGGCACCGGAAGCAACGATACCCGGCAAGCGCTGTCGTGGACCCGCCAAGCCGAGTCGTGGGGTGCTGATGGAGTCTTAGTGGTCACTCCCTACTACAACAAACCCCCGCAATACGCCCTCGTCCAACATTTTTCGGAAATTGCCAAAGCCACGCAACTTCCCGTTATGCTGTACAACGTACCGGGACGCACCGGCACCAACGTCGAGCCCGAAACCGTTCTGCGCATCATCGACCAGGCCGCCAACCTTTTAGCGGTTAAAGAGGCGTCAGGCAACATTGGGCAAATCGCTCACTTACTCGATCAGGTGCCCGATCACGTAAAAATTTACAGCGGAGACGACGCCCTCTTCTATCCCAGTCTCGCCCTGGGGGCTCACGGTGTGGTCAGCGTAGCTTCCCACGTCATCGCAGAGCCCTTGGTGGAGATGCTGTCCGCATGGCAAACGGGCGATATTGCTCGGGCGCAGGCCCTTCATCGTACCCTGCTCCCGCTTTTCGAGGAGCTCTTTCGCCTAACCAATCCCATCCCCGTAAAATGGGCCTTAGCCCAATTGGGATGGCCGGTAGACTCTGTTCGCCTTCCCCTTGCCTTCCCTGACGACCCAAGGGTATTCGACCGCCTAGGTCACCTCCTGACCCAGGCCCTGGGTCTTGACCTCAGTGCGGCCAAGGTCGGATGAGCGCAAGCTGCCATCACGCCATAAGGCGTAGTCAACGGCATCCAGGAGAGCACGCCACGACGCTTCGAGAATATTTGGGGAGACGCCAACGGTAGTCACCGGTTCGCCGTGAAATTCTGAGCGAACATGGACGCGGACCGTGGCTGCCGTCGCCTCATTGGCATCTAAGACGCGGACCTTGTAGTCCGTTAGGCGCAAATCAGCAATCACTGGATAAAAGCGCGTCAAGGCCTTTCTCAAGGCATTGTCAAGAGCATTCACAGGACCATCGCCGTCCCCTACCTCCAACACGGTCTCTTCGTTGACGGTCAAGCGCACGGTGGCCTCCGTCACCGGGACTTGGTCTCTAGCTACCGACACGTGAAAGCGATCCACCTGATAGTAGTTGCCCACATTGCCTAAGGCACGCTGAACCATCAACGCCACCGAAGATTCCGCGGCCTCAAACTGATAGCCCTGTGCTTCAAGACGCTTGACATCCTCCATGAGACTTGCCAGAGCCTTAGGATCCAACTCCAGACCATCGAATTGATAGAGTAAATTGGACCGACCGGCCAGCTCCGAGACCAGCACTCGGCGCTTTTGTCCGACCAGATGGGGTTCCACATGTTCATAGGCTTGGGGGTGCTTACGCACGGCTCCCACATGTACGCCTGCCTTGTGCGTAAAGGCATTTTCGCCCACGTAAGGCGCTCCCCCATCTATGGCCAGGTTGGCAATATCCGCCACCGTGCGCGCGAGTCGGGTCAATCCCTCCAGCTCCGCCATGGGTGTAACCTGATACCCCATCTTCAAGACTAAATTGGGAATGATGGTGCATAGATTAGCGTTCCCGCAACGCTCACCATAACCGTTGATCGTCCCTTGCACCATTTCCGCGCCAGATTCCACCGCCGCTAAAGAATTTGCTACGCCCAGTCCGGAGTCATCGTGAGCATGAATACCGATCGAAGACGCCACCACGCTCTTGGCCTTACCCACCATTTCACTCACCCATGCGGGCAGACTACCCCCGTTGGTGTCGCACAACACGATCCAGGAAGCGCCACCCTGCTCGGCCCGTGCCAATACTTCCATGGCGTACTCTTGATTGGCCGAGCATCCGTCAAAGAAATGTTCGGCGTCAAAAACCACTTCCATACCTTGGCTGACCAGATAGCGGACCGAGGCTTCCACCATCCGCAAATTATCCTCTGCGTCCACTCCCAATATCTTTTCCGCGTGAAACAAAGAGGCTTTGCCAAAAATCGTAGCAACGCCCGTACCCGCCTCGACTAATGACCGCAAATGCCCATCGTCTGATGGATGAATGGCCTTTCGGACCGTGCTGCCAAAGGCGACAATTTTACTGGACCTAGATTTTCGACGCATCTGCTCGAAGAACTGCGCGTCCTTGGGATTGGATCCGGGGTAGCCGCCTTCGATGTAATCCATGCCAAACTCCTCTAACAACGCAGCAATCTGGAGTTTGTCATCCAGCGACAAACTAATGCCCGCCCTTTGGGTCCCATCACGCAACGTCGTGTCATAGAGTACTATGGATTTCATCGCATTCCCTCATCTCGTAATCAGTCAATAGGCATCCGTTTGATAGTACCAGTGTAGCGACAAGCGCTCCGCAAGGCAACGGCCTTGATCTGCGCTCGAAGAAGCGATAGTTTAAAGACGTTTCCGATACATTGCCTGGTATCCGTCGAAGCAGATGGCGACGGAGAAGTGTCGATCCGGGCGAACGGCTGAAAGAGAGAAAAATAAAGAGAGGTCCCTATGCCAGAGCCGATCCAAACCCTTGAGGGCTGGTATGCCCTGCACGATTTTCGACGCATTGATTGGGCATCCTGGGCCAAGCTTTCCCCGGAGCAACAAGATCTTCGCGTGCGAGCGCTCGCTCAGTGGGCGCAAGAGTGGTCGACCAAAGATCAGCAGCGCCAGGCTAGCTTTGGCGCGTTTCAAGTCATCGGGCATAAAGCCGATTTACTTTGGCTCTATTTCTGCTCGAGCTTGGACGAGTTAGCACAGGCCCAATCGGTGTTTCGCGACTCCTTATGGGCCGGCCTTATGAACCCCGCTTGGTCGTATCTTTCGGTGGTCGAATTGAGTCAGTACATGGCCAAGGGAGAACACACGGATTCGCCCTATTTGCAAACAAGACTTAAACCTAGCGTCCCCAACTGGCCCTACCTGTCGTTCTATCCCATGTCTAAGCGCCGCCAGGGCCAGGATAACTGGTATATGTTGAGCCAAGAGCAACGCCGGGAGTTCATGAAAGCCCATGGGATGATTGGCCACCACCACCGGAGTCAAGTGACGCAGATCATCACGGGATCCCAGGGTCTAGACGACTGGGAATGGGGCGTAACCTTGTTCGCTCAGGATCCGGTAGCTTTCAAAAAGATTGTCTATGAAATGCGCTTTGATGAATCGACCGCTCGCTTCGGAGAATTTGGCCCCTTTTACACGGCGATTCGCCTGCAGCCGGAAGCGTTCAAAGCCTGGTTCAATCAAACCCCCTAAGGCGCTAAGCATTCGGCCTGGGCTTGAGACACTCTTGCCTTGACCTGTGTTCGACTATCATGAAAGACACATAACCCTGTCGGACGCACAAACGACGCGGTCGTGGCGTTGATTTGGCCACGACCGCGTTCTAAAACCTCGATGGCAAAGAAACTACGTGCCAGCGCCCCTGCTCCGAGCCAAGACGGTGGTAATGAGCGCCATTGCCAAGAGGAAAGGTACCACCACCCCATGGTCGATGAGCAAATCAATGAAGTTCTGCATGATAAAGGCCACCACCGTGCCGAACGATCCGAGCGCGGCGGCATACCAGAAATCGTCCATCTGCGCGACACTCGCGCGCACAGCTCGGATACCAGAAAGCACCCACCGCCATTCTAGCCAAATGGCCGCCACGAAACCCCCTACACCCAAGTCGGCAGCCCACTCCAGGTACAGATCATGCGCCATGGGAGGAATCCCCCCGACCAAGTTTTTAGGCCGGTGGGCTTGAATATACAAATGAAAATTACCGAGTCCCACACCCAAAAGCGGATGCTTCAAAAAAGCATGCCAAGCACTTCCCCAAATAAGAAACCGTTGTTGCACATCGTAGTACTTGTGAGGATGAAAAATAGCGCCAATCAGCGACGTAAGTTTACTCAATGGATTTGCGTGGGCAAACACGGTAAATTTGGCATGGTGATGCTTTTTGGCCACTTTCACCACCGCGTGCGTCACGCCATGATGCAACTGCGCTGCCGACGAAGCCACGTGGTGTTTAGCACCACCGCCGATAAGATGGTGGTAAACGGGCTTGAGGTCGACCTTGCCCACTACGTCAGCCACCACGAATAAAGCGATCGGGATAAGCACGGCATACTCGATGAACCGAACGAGCACACTCTTCCCTTTGGTGAGATAGGCCAAGACCCCCATAAAAAAGACGGCCGTCACGTCCGACGCCCAGGCGCCTCGAGAGTAGGAGGTAATCACGCCTAAGCCGACCAAGACCAAAATGACGGTCAGCCAGCGACGCGGCAAGGTCTTGGGCCCCAGAACGATGAACGCCGCCAGTAGCGGGAAGATATCCGCGTCAAACCCACCGAACGGATTCGGTTGACCAAAGATCGAGCTCGCGCGCACGTGAAAAACGGCGATTTGATTGGAGATCGGACCAGCTCCCACCAAAAATTGGCCAATGCCGATTAGCGACACGATGCCGGCCACGGCGAACAGGGCGTAAAAGTATAATTTCCACGCACTTTCACTTTGGCCACTAAAGCGGGCAATACCGATGACAACAACAAAGAATTCAATGTACTCCAAGATTTTGATGACCGTGCCGCTGTGGCTTAAGGCTACGCCCAACGACAAAACCGAAATTCCAAGAAGCAGGACCAACGCCCAACGATACTCCTTGGGGAAAAATGTCTGCCACAGTCGCCCACGGAATTCTCCCGCTTGGTGCGTCTCAGTTTGTTGTCGGATCGTCCACACGACCATCGCTAGCAGCAAAATGGCCATCGCGTCCGATACCGCCAGCTTGTGCGCGTGAACGATAATCTCCAGAGGAAAGGGGGCCATCACGATATACGCCGCTAAACCGGCGGGAATCGAACGATAGGCCAACCAAGCAAACCCCACTATCAACAAGAGCGCCCCCAGCAGTGAACTGACCATAACCGCAGCTGCTCCTACGGCCATGAGCACTACCGGGTAGAGCAGTTGATTGGACCACTCCACTTGTCCCATTGGCTCTGGCATTGGCCTTTTGAGCGCCTCATTCATTCGCCTTTTCTCCTTTCTGCACATCCGCATCAGAGTCTGACCCAAATCTTGCAATCGAAAATCAATGCCTTTGGCGACTTTGATTATAACCGATACCTTTGCTCTTCGTGTCGATAGTATTTGGAAGATTGGTTTTTCCTAGGGACTGCTGCCCGAACTTGTCACTATTGGATGCCCTCGCTAAGATAGAGCAGAAAGGGGGCTTGTCCGGTGACCATTAAGGATCTCCCTCGGCTGCCTATTGATTTGCCGCTGGCCACCATCCTCACGGTGGTGGAAGAGGCACGAGAAGCCATTTTGCACATATATCGCGGCACGACCATGGCGGTGGAGTATAAACAGGATAACAGTCCGCTCACCTTGGCGGATCGTCATTCCCATGCCATCCTGAGCGAGGGGTTACTACGCATGGCACCGCGCGTGCCCATTTTGTCGGAAGAAGGCCAAACTTCGGCCTGGGAGGTTCGAAGGCAGTGGCCTTATTTTTGGCTGATCGATCCCCTTGACGGCACACGAGATTTTGTCGACCGTACGGATGAGTTTACCATCAACGTTGCCTTGATCCATCAGAACCGAGCCATCGTCGGCTTTCTGGACGTTCCCATGCGGGCTACAACCTATCTGGGCATCGAAGGCCAGGGAGCGTATCGGATTGGACCTCAAAGGCAGGTGACCTCCATCGCCGCTGCCCAGCGCTCGCCAAGTCAGCCACTACGCTGCGCGGTGAGCCGATCGCATGGAACCCAGGAGGCGTCATGGATGACCTCCCAGGGTCTTTCTGTCTCTCAATGGATCCAAGCGGGAAGTGCCTTGAAATTCGCGTTAGTCGCTGAAGGCACGGCGGATATTTACCCTCGCCTTGGGCCCACCATGGAATGGGACACCGCGGCAGGCCATTGCTTGGTCGAGGCAGCGGGAGGTAGCGTGCAGCAACTGGACGACCACCGAGAACTACACTATAACCGCGAGAACCTGACCAATCCCGCGTTCGTCGCCCGTGGCGGTGTGATTTAACGTAAAGGCCCGTCAATCACCGTGACGGGCCTTTACGAAATTAAATTCCGGATTTCAAGTAGTCGATGCTGGACTTTAGACAGTTAAATGGGTCTGGATCCGCGCAGGCGTCCTGCTCCACGATAAGGGCTTGGACGGGAAGCAGGTCCAGCCAGGTCTTCCAAGGCAAGACGCCACCGCCTACTGGAGCAAACGTACGCTCCTCATCACCGGTCATGTCTTTGACATGACAAAGCGTCATTCGTTTGCCCAGGCGCTTTGCCAAGTCGGGCACCGACTGGTCGGCTTTAGCCGCCCAGAAGATGTCCAGCTCAAACTCTACCAGAGCTGGGTCAGTGCTCTGCACTAAGAGATCATAGCCCGTGGCCGCCGCCCCGACCTTGTCGAACTCAAACGCATGATTGTGATAGGCAAACCGTTTTCCCTGTTCTCGAACACGCTCTCCCACCCGATTCATCCAATGGGCCATCTCTATCCACGCCGCTTGGGTGGTCCTCAGCTCTTCAGGTATCCAGGGAAGAACCAACACCGGCGACCCGATCACATCGGCATCAGCAAGCGCTCGTTCCAAATTCTGATCTAAACGCTGATAATCGACATGCATGGCCACCGGCGTTAGGTGATTACTCAGCAGTAGATGGCTCCAACGCTCCGGCTTTGCTCCGCCAAAGCCGGCCAGCTCTACTCCTCGGTAACCTAGGTCATGCAGTCGCTCCAAGGTTCCCTCGAGATCCTGTTGCACCGCATCACGCACGCTATACAACTGCACAGCCACCTCATCGATCAACTCTGTTACCATTCCATCGTCACCCCACCATCGGTTATCTCACGCTACCAGCATACCACTTGGACCACGCAGGGCGGATGGGCTACAATGGAAAAAAACGGGAGGCATCCGATGCTTGAGCCCTATCCCCTTCTTAGTGTAAAAACGGTTGACGAGGGGCTACGCGATCCCCACACGGTCATCGTAGACTGCCGCTATCGCTTAACTAATCCCGAGGAAGCCAGGCTCGCCTACCAAGATGGCCACATTCCCGGCGCCTATTATTTGGACATGGCCCGGGACTTATCCAGTCCCCAAGGAGTTCACGGAGGCCGCCATCCCCTTCCCACTCCTGAGGCGTTCGGACAAAAACTGGTCGCAATAGGGGTAAAGTCTGATACCAGGGTGATCGCCTATGACGATGCCGATGGTTCCGGAGCTGCCCGCATGTGGTGGCTACTGCGATACTTCGGCCACAGACAAAGCTTTATCCTTGACGGCGGCCTACGGGAATGGAAAAATCAAGAAAAGCCGCTGACGCCAAAGGTTCCTGAACGCAAGGACGATGGAGATTTTCAGCCCGATCCTCAGTCCAAGATGATCGTCGATTACTCCGTTCTGCGGGATGACCTGTCGGCATGGTTGCTTTTGGACTCGAGAAGCCCTGAACGTTACCGGGGAGAATCCGAGCCTATCGACTCCAAAGCAGGCCATATTCCTGGAGCCTTGCTTTGGGACTACCGGCTATGCCAGACCGCCCCCGGAGCTTACCACGCCGACCGTTGGCTCCGCGACTACTTCAACCGGTTCACGGCTCAATCTGACCGACTGGTGGTGTATTGTGGATCCGGCGTAACAGCGACCGTCAATGTCTTGGCGCTCAACCTTGCGGGCATCGAGGCGCGTCTTTATCCCGGAAGCTGGAGCGATTGGATCAGCTACTCAGACGCCCCGGTGGCCACAGGAGTCGACAGTGCTTCACGACCGTAAGCATCATCCAATACTTGCACCAAGTGACGCACCCGAATCCCTGGGCGATAGGCGTCCACGCCGTGCAACATCTGCAACCAGCAGCCAGGATTTCCTGTGACGATCGTCTCGGTGCCGTCGGGAACATCCGCCATCTTGCGTTTAAGTAAGGCCTCAGACATCTCTGGATGGGTGAGGTTGTAAATCCCCGCGCTACCGCAACAGCGAGCGCTGTCAGCCATCTCTTGAAACTCGATGCCTGGAATGGATTTTAAGATCCGCACGGGGGCGGCACCCGCCTTCATCACATTGCTTAAATGACAAGAAGCCTGATAGGTGATCTTTTCAGGGGACGTTCTGCTCGGTGCCCGCCATCCCTCCTTTTCCAGTACGACGGCAACATCTACCACTTTTTGCGAAAACCGCTCAGCCTTGTCCCGGTATTGGGGATCCTCTGCCAACCATTCCGGATACTCCATCAACGCCGCGCCACAGCCGCCCGCGTTGGTCACCACATAGTCCAAGTCACTCGCGAAGAAAGCATCGATGTTTTGCCGGGCTTGCACGCGAGCTTGATCGCGTTCACCGGCATGAATGGCCAACGCCCCGCAACAGGTTTGTCCACCCGGCACTACCGGACCTAAGTTGTTGTGCTGCAACACGCGGATCGTCGCCTGATTAGCATCGGCAAAGAGCACATCCATGATGCAGCCTAAAAATACACCCACTCGAGCCTTGGGTGGCGTATCCGAAGAAACCGTGTCGGACTCCAAGGTCCGAGGCACCAAGGGCATGGCCTCGGCCATACGGCGCATACCCAAAGGCGCCAAAAAGCGCGCCCGGCTCTTGATCAAGCCTAGACGCTGAGCCGCCGCCAGCAGGTGGCCCACCTGTTTTAAGCGCTTGGGGTTGGGCAACAAATGTTTTAGTGCCAAGCGCGTGGTGGTCCCGACAGCTGCCCTCCCCCTCCAGCTGCGGTGAGCTCGTTGCATGGCCACGACCTGGCCCCGT
>JAKAAL010000126.1 GCA_021802375.1 Bacillota bacterium
CCGTGATGGCGCAACCGGGTCACTAGATGTGCGTCAAAAGGTGTTCGCGATTTAGCTAGTGCTAATGTCCCGGCTGTGGTGTACATCTTGTCGGCGGTAGCGATGTTGTCTTTGATCATGACGGGTAAGCCATGAAGCAACCCATAAGAATGCCCCGTCTCCCTCACGCAATCGCTTACCTCCGCCAGCGCCAGAGCTTCTGGGTTGATTTCGGCAACCGCATTTAACTGAGCACCTGATTGGTCCAGCCCAACAATTCGATTAATATATTGCCACGTCATGTTGACCGACGTTATCTGTCTTTCTTGCAACAACTGCATCAATTGCGTCGCGTCGTATGCTTGCACTGATTCCAACATAGGCTTCGGCCTCCCCCCTTTTTCGATAATACCGTACCAATGGTCGTTGTGACTTCCCTCTGCAACTAAATTGTTTCTACCCGGCATTTTGGGTTATACTTCCTAGCAGTATACTAAACAGCCAAGTGTTGACCAGGTGTGTTAGTAGGGAGGATACATAGTGATGGCAGACCATAAAGTGATCATTTTGGGCACTGGGCCAGCAGGATTAACGGCAGCCATTTATGCTGCTCGGGCCAATTTGAAACCTTTTGTCGTCGAAGGCAATGAGCCCGGCGGACAACTCACCTTGACCAGTGAAGTGGAAAATTTCCCTGGATTCGCTGATCCCATTCTAGGACCGGACTTAATGGAAAACATGCGGAAACAGGCAGAACGATTTGGCGCTATTTTCCAAGACGGTTGGGCTACCTCGGTGGATTTCTCTACACGGCCTTTTAAAATTACGGTCAACGAGGACGAAACCCTTACCGCGGACGCAGTAATCATTTCAACAGGTGCATCGGCTAAATTGTTGGGTATCCCCGGTGAAACCGAAATGATAGGGCACGGGGTTTCTACCTGTGCTACATGTGACGGATTTTTCTTTACCAACAAACGTATTATCGTAGTTGGTGGAGGCGACTCCGCTATGGAAGAGGCATCGTTTTTAACCAAATTCGCATCGACGGTTACGATTGTGCATCGCCGAGACACCTTAAGAGCATCCAAAGTAATGCAGGACCGCGCACGGAATAACCCTAAAATCCAGTGGGTTATGAACGCAACCCCGATTGCCGTAAAATCTGCCAACCATCAAGTTCAGGGTTTGGAAGTTCGGGATAATGTAACTGGCGAGACACGCTTAATCGAGGCAGAAGGCATATTTGTCTCCATCGGCCACCAGCCCAATACCAGCTTTCTTAATGGCCAAGTGGCTGTCGACAAAGTGGGATACATTATTACCAACCATAAGAGTGGAGCGACCAACGTTGAAGGTGTGTTTTGCTGTGGTGACGTGATGGATTCTCGATATCGCCAGGCTGTCACAGCCGCAGGCAGCGGTTGTCGGGCTGCAATGGATGTAGAAAAATACCTGGAAGGCGCTTTTGTACACGATTGGTCAATGTCTATAACCTAAATAGCGGCAACCCATTTTCATCTTGACCCAAAATTGCTATTATCGATGCGATGTGGACCCCCTTGGAATGGGTCGCACCAGGAGAGGAGCCAATCAATGGCGCATGTAATCACCGGTCTTTGCATGGACACCAAAGACCAAAGCTGCGTAGAAGTTTGTCCGGTCGATTGCATTCATCCGGCCAAAACCCTTGATGGGGAAGCTGCATTTGAAGCTTCACCCCAACTTTATATTGATCCTGAGGTATGTATAGACTGTGGGGCTTGCGCCCCAGAGTGCCCGGTGGGAGCCATCTTTATGGAAGAGGATCTGGCCCCCGAAGATCGCAAATATATTGAAATTAATCGGGAGTTCTTTCAGCGATAGCCACGCATTGGAGCCCTACCGCCACACGGTAGGGCTGGTTTTTGCCGTAGTACAAAGGCTCCCCTCAATTTTCGCTGCGTGATAGCGGATAGAGAGGCCAGCTCGCTAATCGACGCGACAGTAAGAGAGAACTTAACACGGCAGCACTGGTAAAACATAGGACAACCGCTGGAAACCATGTCCCCGGGCGCAGCAACAAAGGGTACATAGATAAAGCAATCCCTGGCGGGTGATATATGCCTATGCGCACCAACAACCAAAAAGTCAACAACGCCACTCCTGCTGCCCATAGCGGCCCATGGGCCCAAAAGCCGACTAAAGTTCCTAACCCCGCACCAAGTGTACTCCCCAAAATAACCGGTAACGGTTGCGCTACGGGTTGCTTAGGCAGCATTAACAAAATGCTCAGCGTTGCGGCAAAAGGAGGGACTAAAAACTCTGTCATATGCCACGGTTCATGGTCCAACCAGGCTAACCCACCCAACAGGACCATAACCCATAGCAGCGGGAGTACCCTAATGCGTGACGGAAACGTTTCCCGACGCCAAAATTGTCCTAATTTAGCCATTATGCGCCCCGCTCCTCATATGGATATACCCATGGTACAACAGCGACCACCATTTAGGAGTGCAGACAGGTCCCCGCATTTTAGGTGTGTTAATGGAGTACGCCAATCGAGGTATTTTCCCTTAATGCTGTCTGAGACTTTTAACGTTAGTGCTATGCGGCAACCCTTTCAATTCGGGATGAAGTAGTGTCCGGATTCTCGCTAAGGCAATGCCCACTTCGCCAAACCCAGTAGCAATCAACTTTACTTTGCCATCATAGTGAGCCACATCTCCTACCGCAAATATTCCCTGTCGATTGGTACCCATAGTGGACGGCGATACCACAACCCCAGATCCTTTGAGATCTAATCCCCACGTTTTGGCTGGCCCTAAATTGGGTTGAAACCCTAGACCCCCAATGACTGCATCGATGGGAAGGATTTCCTCGCTGTCCGCATCGGTCTGCGCTAATCGCATCGCTTCGATAGTGTGGGCACCAATGACTTCGGTAACCTCGGCAAAGGTGTGAACTGTAATGGTGTCGGATTCGAGTACTTGACGCAAGCTGTCTTCTTGTGCACGAAACTCGTCACGACGATGAATCAAATGCACATGCTGCGCATAGTTCGATACTGCTAAAGCCCAGTCCACTGCAGTGTCACCACCGCCCACAACCGCGACTCGGTGGCCCGCAAAATGGGTTAACGACGGGACGAAATAATAGACGCCATCGTCTTCAAAACGGTCTGCACCCATTGCCGGCAGCTTTCGTGGCACAAATGACCCCAAGCCAATGGCAATAAGAACACTTCGCGATCGATGCGCTCCCTTGGTAGTCGTTAACACGAACTCGTATTCTGAACCCTGACTCCGTTCTTCTATCGATAGCACGGATTCCGAAAGACACACCATAGGTTTGAACCGCATCATTTGCGACACTAGAGCGTTGGCCAAATCTTTTGCCAAAATGGACGGAAATCCGGCAACGTCGTAAATCGGTTTCTCCGGATAAAGTGCATAAAGTTGTCCCCCTAACTCCGGCAAACTTTCAAGGATTTTAACCTTCATCCCGTGTAAGCCGGCCATAGTGGCACTAAAGAGGCCAACGGGTCCGCCGCCGATTACTGTTATATCGTATAAATCCATCGGCCTCTTCCTTTCCTTAAGATTCTTGGGACAAATCCCCCATATGAACTGCCCCAGTGCTTACTTTAGTTCCTTATCATATTAGAGTACAGAATTTCTAACAAACCGGGGATAGCCTCACAGGACACAAGCCACATATCGCTAAACTGAAAATTATACAAGCGAAGTACACTTGCATGCACGACTCGCATTCTTATGGGCAACACTAATTACGGCCAATCATGCTGGCCTATTAATCAGGGGACATCCTCATAGACCCACTGGATGTTAGAGGACTCTACTTATCGTATATTGAGTTGTCGAGCAACGCAATACCGTGACCTACATCCCACTGATATAGGTCCCGAATCTGTCTTGCTATTGGATCAACGTCACCGTACTCATTCCCTCCTGAGTGCCCCGATTTTCCCAGACTTTCCTCCACGCAGGGACTTTTCCCTGACTTAACCCGTTTATGTATGTACCGCAAACCCCACTGAGTTGACTCCAGCCAACCGAACGCGGTTATGTTAGCGGCCGTGTCTGTGCCCTCCCACTTTCAGGATTCCCATGAATGGTCAAACAACAAAGGAATTTTGTATTCGACATTGGCCTAATCCTTTAACCCTTGGACCGCCGTAACAATTCCGGCTAAGCTCTGGAGTTCTGCAGGTAGGACAATTTTGGTTGACGGTGATTGTCCGATTGCAGCTAAAGTTTCCAACGACTTTAACTGCAACACCGCACGAATTTTATCGTCATTCCATCCATGGCCCCCATCTTCGGCCAAATTTAAGACAGCTTGGTTGACCAATCGCACCGCCTCGGCCTGCGCTGTAGCCATCTTTTCAATGGCGAGGGCTTCTCCTTCGGCCTGTAGGACACGCGCTTGGCGCGCTGCTTCGGCTTTTAACACAATGGCTTGTTGCTCTCCCTGAGCTTGAGCAATCGCAGCTTGTTTAGCGCCCTCCGCTCCCAAAATAGCCGACTCTTTCGCACCCTGGGCTTGCTCAATTGCTGCCAACTTGTTGGCATCGGCTTTCTTCTGAGCTTCCATCGCTTGTTGCATTTCCTTAGGCAAATCCACCTGTCGAATCGAGGCTTGCACAATGCGAATGCCCCAGTTCCCCGTAGACTCATCCAAATCAATACGCAGTTTGGCATTAATTTGTTCGCGATGAATCATAACATCCGCAAGTTTCCGTTGTCCCACTTCAGAACGTAGCGTGGCGGACACAATATTTTTAATAGCTAACTCCGGATTTTGGATCTCGAATGTAAAGTTTTTGGCATCTACCACTTGGTAGATGAAATAGGCATCAATTACCGGGCTAACATTATCAGCCGTGATTACCGGTTCTGGATCCAAATTTATAGTCACAGATTTCGTACTTACCAGTTGTAACGTATCAATAATCGGCACTTTCATTACCAAGCCCGGTGTCGCTTCCCTGCGAAACTTTCCTAGTCGCTGCACTAATCCCAGCGACCCCTGGGGCACCACGCGAAAAATTCCTCTTAAAATTCCCACTACTACCACCACAGCCACAATCGTCTCTACAACCTGGGCCACCATTCCCGTCATCCCTTCCTCTAATCATCACTCCAATTGGGGCAATGCCAACAAAATGGGACCAATCCTGCCGCTAATCCACACCATGGTGTCAGGCAAGAGATCCTCGAAAGCTTCTGTTTCGCATGACCAAAGCTCACCGCCTACCTTAACGATGCCACGACCGGACCTTTCCGCCGGAACACGTTCCACAACAATGCCAACCCGCCCTATCAGTTGATCGGTGGCCGACCGATATCTAGGCACAAAACACCCTCCTTACTCGCATCATACTCCCGCCTGGTCAAAACAACCAGTAATAGGCTTTACCAATAGACTTAGGATTTTCCACCGCGCTTCTTATCCAAAGATTTTTCAACACCGAGGTACAGCTTTCGGCGTTGTTGTCGCAAGATGCAAAGTCATACTGCGTGATTGACCTCCATGTTCATTGGGCTAAGCCTACGACTAAAGGGGAGTCATGGCCTTGGCCCTGCGCGGAGCATAGGGGAAAGAACTGACGCGTCAACTCCATCAAAATAGGCGCAATAGTAGCAAGCTCCCGTCGCGTGATGGCTACGAGAAACCAACGCCCACAAGCCGGCGGGAGGCCAGCGTCAACGCGAGCGGAGGGCAGCCGGAACATTCTGGGGCCCGGTGAGCCAGCCGGAATGATCCCAATCCTGTGGTCGTGCATCCGCCGACCCGCTGCGAGCACGGTGGGGAGGATCTCCAACACCGCCCGGCCACCGTATCGATCCGGCATCACGTCTATGACTGCGGTATACGATTGGCTCATGCTCACCCTCCTTATTTTTGACCGTTCTTACCCTATCAAAAGGAGGCCGCGCGTATCACGTTTCATTAGGGGGTGGAAAAGCGACGACGGGAACTTTTCTGGATGCCGGCCCCTAGTCGGTCCAATATGGACCGACTCTGAAAGCCTTTTTCCGCTATGGCGCCACGTACCCACTGCTCCCATCGGATCGGTTGTGCGCGCGGGTGTTTGATTTAACCGGCCACCCCGGTGAGCGAGGGGACCCTTTACCCTACGCAGCAGACTTTGTATGCCCAGTTAACGGCATTCGAAAACGCCTGAAGGACGCTGTCTTCACTTCGCCGGTCGTCCCTTTCGACGAATCCGAGCTACGCCTGACGACACGGCACTGGCTCCATAGCGTCGGCACCCATGCGCTCACCGACTATACTGCCGCAAACGCGGAGTATTGGCCATCGTGGCGGCCGGCATTCTTCCCACATTTAAAGGAACCGTCGTGCATGATGGGTGGTCAGCGTACTGGCCGACACCGAATGACGCCATGGACTGTGCGCCCCACCATGAGCGCGAACTCGTGGCAAGCAGTCGACACGTTCGCCGCGTGGGTGGAACCGATGCGTGCACCGCCACGAATATCATTCACCCGCTGTCCGCCGGTGTGGATAACCATCCCCACAGGATGCTCCCAACGAGCCAGCCCCCCACGGTCGGCATCTGAAAGAGACGTCGGGTGGTTTCGCACCGCCTGCCAGAACCGCCACCAACGGTCCATGGCCGATTCGTCGCGTCCAGGAAATGCCGCCAGGGCCCGCGTTCCGGGATGCGGGGCGGTGCAGTCCATCGCATCCTGGACAATGTGGGGCAACGCCACTCCGTGCTTATCTCGCCAATAGACTCCCATATTTTTTGGCGCCAGTCACTCGTATGGCACTGAATACAGCGTAAAAAATCTCGAAAAAGATCCCCTCATCTTAGTTGAAGTCATGACAAAAAACTTTCGCGAAAACAAGAGGTACGTAACGTGGGCAAAGTTTCAGACCCCAAGCAACGCTTTCTCCTTAAGCGTCCTCAGATGTTCATCTCCTATCAGGACTTGCAGCACTACGCGATTCTATGAATCCATGGCTGAAGAGCTCAGTGCGGGAAATCCCCGCGTTGGGTTCCGTGGGGATTGGGTTACCTTAACTGGGTAGCCCTTCTACCCAGCGACGGCCCCGCAAGGAGCCTCCTTCCCTACCAAATTCACACCGTCCGGGCCGATCCTTTGCTCCAATATGACCCAAGCCTGCGTGCCACGGGACTAAATCTTTAACGTCCCCGCACATATCGATGATTTGCTTTTTAAAGCTTTTCACCGAGGCAGTTACCGGACCGGGTTACTCTCCGTCAATAGTTCCTCGCTATTGCCGTTGCCGTTCCAAAAAATTCGTAATCGCACGATAGGCCCGAATCTCGTTGTCTTTTTTAGCAAATCCATGGCCCTCGTCTTCGAGTACCAGATATTCTACCGTTCTTCCCCGGTCGCGCAGCGCTGACACCATTTGGTCAGACTCCGTTTTGACAACCCGCGGATCATTGGCACCTTGCACAACCAGCATCGGACGAGTCATATGTTCCACATATGTAATCGGAGAATCCTCAATAAACCGTTGGGCATCTGTTTCAGGATCTCCCAGAAACCGATTCATGATAGGCTTCCAGGTTTCGGGAACGGAAGCTGCAAAGGTGCGTAAGTTCGACGGTCCAAAAATATCCACCACCGCACGGAACCACTCGGGATGTCTACCATGCAGCAAAAGTGCCATATATCCACCATAACTCCCTCCCACAACGAACACTTTCCCAGCATCAATCCAGCCCTTGGCGGCCAGCCAGTCGAGCCCGGTTAATATGTCTTTTCGGGGCCCCCCACCCCAATCCCCTTCAACCATTTGGGTAAAACGCTGACCGTAGCCAGTGCTGCCTCGAAAATTAGGGGAAAAAATTTGATATCCCAGTTGGGCCAAATATTGAAACAGGGGGCGAAACTGGCGACGTTCGATTGCTTGAGGTCCTCCATGCGGCCATAAAATGGTGTACCCGTTGCGATGGGTTGGAGAAAACCACAATGATTCGATTTCCAATCCATCGAAAGATGGATAACGAATCACTTCAGCATGCGTAGCATCTGAAAGACTAATGCCCACAGAGCGATTCTCAGTTAGTGCCTGCCATTTCCCGGCAACCAGACGGAACAAATTCGTAGGAGCGGTTTCCGACTGCCCTGCTAAATACCACGTGCCACTTTTGGTCACCGTCTGTTGCGTAACCACAGTGACTGGCAGGGTGACTTCTTCAGGCTTTGGGTCCTCGATTGACACCCGATAAGCACGCTGGTCCACGCCACAATCCGTAAGACACAAGATCTGCTTACGAGTGCGGTCGTATTGCAAATCAACGATGTCCTCTCCAGGAATCTCTAGGACTTTATCCAGTACCCTATGTTCACTACGATACCGGGCTAAATAATTATGTTCAGCCTCGTAATTGGTCGCCAGCCATACCTCGGTTTCACTCACAAATACCGCGCTGGACACCACATGGGCTTCCGTCGGATGAGGAACCATAGAAACCAAACCCCGGGAGTTGCCAAACCATGCCGTCATATGAGTGTTGGCATACGATTTCAAGGCAACCCACGCCGTTTCCCTAGGAGACACTTGAATGATGATTGTCGGCACTTCAGTGCCTTCCAGCAACAAGGTATCGGTGTCCTGAGACAAGTCCCGAATGTAATTGTTATAAAACTGAGGATTTTCATGATTTGACGCATAATACAATCTATTGCCATCCTCACTAAGATGGAGTACATGATGACGAAATCCCGGGTGCACAATCAACGGGACCAATTCGCCACCTTTCGGTGGCAACAAATATAGTTGGGTAGTTTCGTCTCCAGCATCGTCCGCCGCAACTACCAAGTACCGCCCTTCAGGGTCATAATCTACGGTGCGGAAAGTCTTCCCACCATGAGAAATCATCACCGGATAGTGCGATTCAAGACCTAACTCCCACACCTCATAACTCCCTGAAAGGTTGCTGATGATCGCGGCAAAGCCTAGTGACTCAGAAACCGAAAAACCCATCACCGATGCATAGCGATAGA
>JAKAAL010000127.1 GCA_021802375.1 Bacillota bacterium
GTTATTTATGGGGAACCATCCTCTGGCTTGAACTTCGCGCTCAAGTGCAAGCCGCCCACCGTCAAATTTATTTTGATGGATTGACCGGAGCTCAGTCTCGCAGCTACGGGGAATGGTACCTAGAGGACGCCCTGAACAAAGGGCCGGTGGGAATAATCTTCGCCGATGCCGACGAATTCAAATCCATCAATGACCGCTTTGGCCATGCAGCTGGCGATGATGCGCTGCGTCGTTTGGGAAACGCTCTAATAAAAGCGGTAGGTGCCCACGGAGTGGTGGTACGCATGGGAGGCGATGAATTTTTATGCGTGATCCCCGGTGCCGAAAGCCCTCAACAGTCGCTGTGGATGTCCCGCATTCATTCGGAGTTTGCCGCCGGTAGCCACAACCCCTCACTTCCCCCCCTCAAAGCCAGTTTGGGATGGGCTTGGGCCGATATCGGAAGCGACCGCTCTTCACTGCTCGAACGTGCGGACCGCGCTATGTACCATCAAAAACAGCAACGGCGCCAACACCGAGATCGGGACTTGCCCGCTACGCCCGACTCCATGCCCACGCCGTAGGCATCTTCCCCGTGCCGGGGGATCGAAAAGCTTATCGCGTGATCCACGCCCCATAAATAACGGTACAATAGCAGAAAGACGCTTTGCGCAATGAGTTAGGGGACACATTAAAGGAGGCAATGGGTATGAAATTTTGGGACGCCTTTGGGCATCACGTGCGGAACGCCGCTCCCAACGATGAACTCACTGGGTTTCGGCTGGTGGGCGGCCAGGTCCTGGAGGTCATGGACCAATTAAAGTCGGTGGCAGTCCCGACGGCTCATGCGTATATTCGGATTGCACGGGGCCTCGAACTATTTGCAGACACTTTGGTTGAACCATATTTAGGACAAGAAGGCGCACCGGCGTTGCCTGCGTGGGTACAGAACCAGGCCCTGCATTTGTATCGGCCAATTCCTCCCCTGGTGACCGCAGCCAGGCAGGAGGCCATCGATCCCGACGGCCCCCGCGACGTAGATTTCCCATGGATATTAATGGGCCGGGTTTGGGGTGCCGAACGCGAAACCGGAGCCGTATTGGCGGGCTACGTCAATGCAATGAAAGCCGTTATGGATGATGTAGAGGTCTTGCTGTCAGAAGTCGGCAACCCCAAAAAAGCCCGTCTCTACTTTGCTGAAGCGACCACCAATTTTGACTCGGCACGTTATCTACTACGGGATGGTCAAGAGATGTCACTGGCCAACAAAGCTTCCCTAGATGATTACCTATGGACGGCACTCGGCTACGCGCTAGGCGCCATCCAAGAAGGCTGCGTACCGGGGATTATGCAAGACCTCGATATCGACACCCTGCTCGAAAGCCGTGAGCATCCCCACGGAAGCGCTCAGGAGGCGCATCCATCGTCTGACGCGGGGACCCCGCTTCTCTTTCTGGATACCGTTCGCCAAATTGCGGATGCCTGGAATCAGGCCGGTTCGTCTGACCACCATGAGCATAATCACCACCACGATGAACACCATCACCATGAGCATCACCATCGCGACTGGGATTAAGCATACTGTGCACAATCCCTCGAGAGATTCTCAGGTTCATCGCCTTCGCCATTAACCGACGCCCACGACCGTACTTCGGCAGGTACTGGTCGTCGACGTCGCCCGGTCTTTCACAAACACCGCCTCGACCCTTCTGGCTTCACGCAGTCCTGGTCAGCGCACAGGAGATTAGACATCCATGTGGCAACAATTAGCTGAGGTTCACGCTTTTGCTTCAAATCATTGGAGTGATTGGGCATTCGCGATCGGATGTTTTATGTGGCTTTTATATATGTTGGTGACGGGTCCCTTCCGGCATTGGTTTGCCGATTCTCAAGCCCCATCCATGTCACAACAGCTGTATATGGGGCTCGGGATGCTGACCTATTTCGTGGCCTTTGCTAGCCCTCTTGACTATATCTCGGATCGGTTCTTGTTTTCAGCGCACATGGTGCAACATATGCTAGAAGTCTCGGTCATGGTCCCGTTACTCCTGAAGGCACTCCCTCATTGGCTGTGGACGTGGGCTTTTTCATGGAACCCTTTTAAGAAAGTGTTCGGTGGCCTCGTCAATCCCTTTGTCGCCCTCATCGTCTTCATGCTAGTCTTTGATAATTTTCATTGGCCCGTGTTGTATGATCTAACCCTAACCAACCAAGCCTTTCACGTCACCGAGCACCTTTTGTTTTTCTTTACCGCCACATTCCTCTGGTGGCCGGCGCTAAGTACACATCCCGCCTACCCTCGCATCGCAGCGCACGGTCTGCGGATTCTGTACCTTTTTGTGGCATTTGACGTAATGATGCCCCCGGCCATCCTGATTCTGATGTGGAATCACCCCTTATACTATCCCTATACCCAGGCCCCAGTCCGCCTCTTTGGACTATCCCCCGTCAGTGACCAGCAGCTTGGAAGCGTTATTATGCTGATCTTCGGAGCCATAAGTAATGGAATCGTCGCAATCGGAGCGTTTCGCCACTGGGAGTGGAATCAGTGGTACGAGTAGGGATTCGGCCTATTAATAGTTTTTCCTAACCAAGGGCCACCGGGCACGCCGCAATCTCCCAGCCGGCAACGCGGTGACGGAGGCTTCTTGTCATTGGCCTCGCACGGAGCCTTATCGTCTGCTCCACCGAGGGCAAGTCTTAATCCGTTAGGCCGCGTTCATCGATAGCAATACGCCCGATCCCCCAGTCCCGGAGGTTTTCCATGATTTGGGTTAATTCAGCTTCGGGATCTTGCGCGCACGTCCAATAAAAAGGACCTACTGTAAATGCATCCGCCCGTACCGTGATCCCCCAGGCATCAATGTCTGGATCCCAATCGATCGCGGCAATTGCGTCGCGAATATCCACTATCTGTTGGCTCAGTAAAGCACGAACCAAGGTGTCTATAGCCACGTGGTTGACCAATGTCTGGCCAAATTCCAAGGCATTGGCCCACACATCGGGGATTCCCGCGATGACTGAGGTCAGTTTCATCACCGGCTCCATGACGGTGATGAACTCATCCCGCCAGTCACTAATCCATTGGCCTATCGCGGCTTGGTCTTGGTCATCATCCTCATCGGTGTTATAGCCGGACAACATCAACCCATCATCTTCATCATCATCGGCCGTGACAATGAGGCCAATGAGAAATCGTAGCGTTAACCCGAGATCTCCGCTGGTTAGGAGCGGTGGGCCGAATTCCGGCTGCGGGATATCGCGGGCGGAGTCTGCCAGATGGGTAACGAACTGTTCTAACCATTGCCGTCGAATGGCCCACGACTCCGGCAAGTCCTCTAGCCGGTAGAACCCGGGAAACACCGTCACCAGTGTTGTCGGACCCACGATCCCATATTTTCGTAGACTGTCGATAATTCGATTCCGCGTGATGTCGGTCGGCAAGGTCAAGGGGACGGCATGAGAAGATTCTGTGACCAGCACCAGGGGGATGAGGAATACGGTCGCCACACCATGGGCCTTGACGACGTCGCCCAGCTCTATCCCGATTTCGGTTGCCGCTTCATCCGCCCAAAACTCCACCAAACTAGCCGCATCGTGGTGATGGCGCTCATCCAATTGCTCAATCGCTTGATAAAGAGGTTGGTCCGAGCCGCGTGTTACGACGCGTGCCACCAGATCCGCCAATTGATGTTCAACCAAGGTGATATCGTCTTGATCTGGACTGGAAGCCGCTTGTTCGGCAAGTTCGACAAGGCGCCGACTCCAATTAAATGAGCGGATTTTCCGTTTAGGGTGATTCAATACACGGCACCTCCCTCAGAGGTTGATGATAGCATATTGCGCTGAAAGCCGGGTGATACCCACAATCTTCGAGACGGGAAAGTATGTCACCCTGGTCCTGGACATGCGGCTCCTTCCTGACCCACGCTATAATAGGGATTGGCGCATGACGATACGAGGGGGAATCACGGTGCTCATGAATTCGGGTCATCTCGTCCGGGTGCCCGTGTTGCGGTACTTTTACGTTATGAACCTTGTGATCTTACTGCTGGTCCTGTTCTTAGGGGGCACGCTCGTGATATCGCGCGTCCAACGTCACCCTTTCCACCCGTGGAGAAATGCTCCCCACGCCCGCAATGTCTTGCTCATCGGTCTGGGTGTCCTGTGGATGCTTGACGGCCTATTGCAGGCTCAGCCCTTGATGGTAACCGAGTTCGTTCATGAACTGGTAGTCCCTCTCTTAAACGGGCAACCCCGCATTGTGGTGAGGATGATGGATGTTGGGATGCATTTATGGAACGCCCATCCCCTGAGCTGGGACATCGTTGCCATTTGGGTCCAAATTCTTATAGGCCTTGGCATCATCTTTGGATCGGACACGGGTGTGCGTCGGCTCGCCCTATGGATTTCGATCGGCTGGGGACTCATTGTGTGGATTGGCGGAGAAGGCCTCGGTAGCCTTTTAGCCGGAGGCAGTTGGTTTGTCGGTAGCCCCGGCTCGGTCATCCTCTACGTTCTAGCAGCCTTTGTGGTATTGAAGCCCCCATCCGTGTGGCTAAAGCCAGCCTTTAGGGACGGCGTCAGAAAGACTCTGGCTGGCTTATGGGCCCTCTTTGCTTTGTTACAAGCCATGCCCGGATCCGGATGGTGGTCCACCCCGAAATTAGGATTCGACGTGTTTACCGAGGCGCAAATGGCACAACCCGACTTTATCTCAGCCCCCCTTTACCGCCTCGCTTACCTCGCCAGCCACGACCCAGGGCTTTGGAATGCAATCTTCGTAGGTTTGTTTTTCATATTGTCTGTCATCTGGGGTCTATCGCGGCCAACCCGCCTGATGTGGATCACCACCATGGCCATTACCGTTGCCATTTGGTGGTGCGGTCAAGATCTGGGGATATTCGGGGGCATGGGCACGGATCCGAATAGTGGTGCCATGCTCCTATTGGGCCTTATAGTGTATGCGGACTTGGCGCCTGTCCCTGGGACGTCCCAATCGGATCCGCCCCATGAAGCAGAACGACTTACTCCATCTGCGTGAAAGATGCCTCCCCATCTTAAATACCGGATTCGCGCAGTGACATCCCATAGGCGATAGTGGCCACGAGCCAACCTACCGCCATCGTCAACGAGTCACCCTGGTGGTGTCCACCGAAAAAGTATCCCAAACCACCGTACCCTGCCACCAAAACGGACGCCAATCCGAGGCTTCCCCATACGGTTGCTGTAGCTCGGCCATTAACAGCGGCAAGAATGACCGTCAGTATTGCCCCCAGCGTCAGCAAGACTCCGAACACCATATGCCCCATAAATAGCGGCCACCGGGCACTTTGAGACATCATGGTCCCCATGCTTCCCATCGCGCTTCCGATGCCCAGGGACGGTGCAAAGAGCGGCAACCGGACGAACAAGTTGGTGTACATCCCCAAGAGAAATTGAATGACAAGCCCGATCTCCATCAAAAGGATACTTCCCGTGACCAGCTCCGGGTGCATGGCTGTGCGTTCCCGGATCATGCCCATCACCTCTCTGGTAGCCTCCCACTTTTTCCCTGCGTTATGCACGCTTGTTAGAGGACTGCAGTGATTAGCTTTCCTCGAAGATTTCTCGATACAAATCGTCCCCGTAACTCGTCTCCAACGGAGGTGCCTCACATATTTTAAAAGTCCGTTTGGCATCCGGTTCCCGTGCCGCACGCAAAAAGAGCACGGTTTGGAGCGATTCTTGATAAAAACTACGAGCCAATTCGTACAAGTGGGTGACGAACATCGTCTTAATCTGTTTTTCTATTAAGGCTCGCAGAATTTGGCGTGAAATTTCGGCCCCTTCGCGTTCATTGGTGGCGGTAAACGACTCATTAAAGAGAATGAGGGCGTGCGGTTGCACCTGATCCACAATCTCACTCATTCGCTTCAACTCTTCGTCCAGTTTGCCGCTAGCCATGCTCCGGTCCTCTTCTCGCCTGTAATGTGTAAAGATTCCGGACCTTACACTGGCCTGAAATGAACCGGCCGCTACAAACATCCCGGCCTGCATCATTAAATGGGCTACCCCCACACTACGCAAAAACGTCGATTTACCACCCTGGTTGGCACCCGTGACGAGGATCAGATCCTTCTGATCGGCTTGGAGGTCATTGTCCGTCACCGCCATGCCGAGTTTCAAGGCCAGGCACGGATCGTAGAGTCTCTCAGCGGACAGCCGCTGACCCGAGGCGTCTTCAGGAACCGGAAAACACACCGGCTCATCCAACGCGATCAACGCCTCATGGAGATTGAGGCATCCCAAATAGAATCCTAATTCGGTACGCAATTGGATGAAAAAGTTCAAGATATGGTCTACGGATTGAGCCAGAGCATTAGCAACCGAGTTGATGCCCCGGTCCCATAACTCAGACAGCGCTTTAGCTCCTGCTTCATCCCGACTAGCAACCACATAAGAGTAGTATCGCGGCTTGGTATGGGTCATGCGTTGCATCCATCCACGAGGTTCTTGATGAGGATTAAGAACATAGTCGGACCCCTTATTTCCCGGCCCTAACCGAGCACTCATATCAAGACCCCGAGGAAATTTTAAATCTCTAAGGTGGCTATGAATCTCCTCAAGATAATCCGGCCCTACCTCTTCCACGACCATCGATAAGAATCGAGTAAATCCCTGTGACGTAAACTGAGACTGTTGGCTCTCGGCCAAAGTGTAGAGCCGTTTTAGTATCTCAGAAAAGCCCTCCATAACTTCTATGGCCCTACCTAAAATCGCGCTCGGATACCGGCTAAAAAAGCCAAAATAACTTTTCTTTTCACGCTCCATAGCGAGTACCGCAAGCTTATAAATGTCTCGAACCAGAACTGGGTTCCGGATGCAATCCTGTAAAACTTGTTGACGATAGCGGATCTGGCTTGGATCTTTAAGCGGGCTTAGTAATGCATGTTGGGAGACATCACGTAGAAAGTCGTTCCCCTTGGCCATGGCTCCCCATAGGGTCGCCAATTCCAGATCCGTCGTGATGGTTGGTTCATTGGGCATCACCGTGCTGTCCAATTCGAAATCCCGATCCACAAATAGCAAGGACACCTTCACTTGATCCGCTCCTTTATGCGTTCATACGTTACCTGGTACTTTTCGGCCAGCGACAACGCATAAGAAACGCCATCATGGGGGCTTCTCACCACTTTATAAGTTCGCGTGTGCTGGTCGTCTGGGGCGACGACCCCAACCATGCTGACAGTCCTTTCACTCAAGGATGCCAACTCCCCGATAAACGTCACGCAAAGGGCCAGTGCACCACGATCTATGATATGTTCCATGATCTTGCGACTTAGGAAGATGGCATCCCGTAGTGCGGTCGATGTAAAAATTTCGTTCATGATGATAATGCTACGCGAGGCCGCCGCTTGCAGGATGTCATAGATCCGATTTAGATCATCTTGTAGCTTACCCCGAAGGGTATTTAGATCTTCTCGCCGTTCGAAATGCGTAAACAGTTGATCCCATACCAAGAGTTGCGCAGCACGAGCAGGGACCAACGACCCAAGACTGGCCAAATAGTGGACCTGACCAAACATGCGGGCAAAAGTTGTCTTGCCTCCTTGATTGGGACCGGAAACCACCAGTATCCGTTCCGGATCATCTATGTGAAAATCATTGCACACTATCGGGCGATGTTCGTCCCTGAGCTTCTCGGCTAAGCTCAGATCAAACCCCATCCGAACCCAGAGATTATCGCTTGTCGTAGACAATTGTGGATAGCAAAAAGAGAGCCCTTCACCGAAACGGTCCACGTACTCACGAAGAGCGAGGTAGAATTGAATTTCTCGGTCAAAGCGTGCAATCGTCGGATTCAGATAATCCTGTCGGTCGACGTAGTAGGTGTGGAGATGCGAGAAAATCTCAGGATTCCATTTTGCCACCAATTCCAATACCTGTGCCTCCACATGATTCATATCCGGTGCATTAGAAAATTTGGTCCGGTATTGTTTGCCGCTTGGTGACTCGAATTTCCGAAAAAGGTCTTTAATCTCCGTGCTGTAATTTTGGCTGTTAGCCATCGGGTAAACCTCGATACGCGGGCCCTTGAGACGCAGATGATAACCAACCGATGCAAGTTCCTCTAGTAGCCGGGCGGTGTCCCCTTGGAGCTCTTGAAACGCTGGGGATCGTCGATAGTCATTGACATAATCCCGAAAGCGAACGAGTCCCCGGGACGCCAAGGAGACGTGCATCAAGCCGGCCCCGAATTCCTCAACGGCAGTACAGTAGGTTTGTACCGCATCACGAAACCATGCCGCCCGTTGATACGGATAATAACGCTTTTGAGCTCCATCTAGTTGGTCTCGCATAAGGCGTAGATGTCTCCCAAACGCGTCGACCAGGCTCAACACGTCGGGATGTTCGAGATCTTTTAGGATCTCTTGCCGATACGAAATGGCATCAACATCGTGCAACGGTGTATAGAAAAACGGTATTAAATCATATTCGCTCCGACCCCGAGTCATCGCGACCACCACTTGATCCAGATTTAAATCGGCAAAAAAGGCCGGCTCTTGTGCCGTCTCTACATCTTGAGCGTCCTCCGGCCGAACAAAAAGCATGCTAAGAGACGTCATGTTCGTCCCGCTCCTTTCCATGTAGTCGTCTGAGCCACTGAGCCGCCGATTCTAGCCACAAGACAGACCACGCACAAAAATAACACCCCCCCGATTGAGTAGGTGTTATTATCCCTGAATAATACGGGCATTTCTGGTAATGTTCTGGCCAACACCATGACCTACCGCTAGTAATATCTATGGAATTTATTATGACAGAATCCCGGCCCTGTTACAAGCCGAGTACCGTGGCCGCTATTCTTGGGGACCAGCCCCCTTACAATGGCATTTCGAGTAATTTTGTATGTATCTAATTGCCGTCCACCCTTGCACTATCCCGAAATATGGGTTACCATTATTTCATTATATTGTGTAGTGGCCATGGAGCTGGCCATACTGTGCCGAGAGGCTAATGGCTCCT
>JAKAAL010000128.1 GCA_021802375.1 Bacillota bacterium
GAGATATCACTCAAGTCGTGGACGCGGGGATGTTGGTTCCCCACTCAAAGGACTATTACAAGACCGTTTTTTCAGCCCTTGTCGAGCATTTTAGATCCCGCGAGGTCCGTCATCAATGACACCCCCATATTCCAGGTCCAGTCCTTCGAATTCTGTCATATCAAACGGCAGACAAGAGGGGGCAGTGAAATGTCTCAATCCATGCGTAGTACCGAGAATCCTGAACCCGCGACGACCATACGGTCATCGAAACCACGTCGCCACCGCCGGCATGGCTGGGCTCGCGCCTTAGGCACTTTGGTGGTCCTCTTACTTATCTTGGTCGTGATCGCGGTGTGGGGACTGCATCGACTCGGCTTGACGAATAGCACACTATCGGGAATTTCGCGCCAACTACAGGGTCAGTCATCCAAGTTATCGTCGGTCAATGCTCGGTTGCAAGAACTCCTGGTCACGGTACAAAATGGGCTCCAAAAGCTGAGTCAAGAGCTGACCACTCTTATCCGTCTAGCTCGCCAGCATCTATAACGGATGCCTGGCCATAAGATGTGGCGGCCGGTGGTCGCACCCGCCACCACCAGAAGAGTCCGAATAGGGCTGCCATCATCATTATGATGCCCGCCGTCGCTAACAGCGTGCCGGGCGTGGTGACCTCGAGTCCCCACGAAACCAACCCCAAGCCCATCACGTTTAACACGGACATGATGAATTGCTGTAGGGCAAAAAGACGCCCTTGGAGATCTTTATCGATGTGCCGCCCAATATGGGTGTCCAACGCTACGTGCACCAGGGGACTTCCTAAGGCCCCGATTACACTAGCGGCAAGCGCCCATGCGTACAAGGGGCTTACGGCAATGGCGAAGAATCCAATTCCTGATACTAACCAGGAGAGAAAGTACACGCTTTGGAGGCGGTTGACGAAGAGCGGAACCACCACGAGAGTACCGAGAATGGTACTAAGACCCCAAACCGAGCGCAGGACGCCGAAGCCCCCAGCACCGGCATGCCAGACTTCAAGACTTAAAAGTGGAATGGCCAGGGTAAATGCTGGCCAGAGCAGATTATTCATGCCGCGGATGACTAACGCGGTCCCGAGGAAGCGGTCGCGTGCTACTACCGTTACAGCTTGGTGAAAGCCGCTCCAGGTGGTCTTCTCTTGAGCTCCGGGAGCTCGGGTGACGAGGTCTTGAGGAATGCCGCGCCAGGTCCACCATACAGCGGCCCAGAGTACGGCAATAACGGTTAGAATCCATCCCACCGGTAACACCACCAGACTGGCGCCGCCGACTACAGGACCTAACAAAACACCCACTCTTGACCCGAGTTCATAGCGTGCGGAAGCACGGCTTAGATGAGGGTCGGACGTGGTGCGCATCAGATAGGCTTGGGCCGAGGGGATCACCCGGGCATAGAGCCATCCGTTTAGTGCCGCCAACACAATTAACCCAATGGCTTGGCCTGGGGCCAGCCAGGCACCGGAGCCCATCGCTAGGACCTGGGCTCCAACCAGATAGGACAACGTTTTGCCACCACCTCGATGGGCACCCCAGATACCGACGACCACCATGGGAATGGTTTGTGCAGCGACGCCCCACGCCATCCATACGGGCGAGTGGGTCAATTTTAACACGCGCCATAAGAGGACGATGGTCCACATGTTTTCTGCCATGTAATAGAGCGGCAGGCCGATAAAGAATCGTTGAGCGCCTAGATGACGCCACCATGCGTGACTGGGCACTCGAATCCCGTCCTATCCTAAGTTTTTCAGATAATCCAAAGCGGCGTGAGACTTCCTCGTGGACGGCATCGCTAACTGGCGTGCGATCGTTCGCCTTCGGCCGGGACGTCGCGAAAAGCATAATAATAGGTGACCAAATTGAGGCTCATAAAAATGACAGCACCCAAGATCGGAACTTCCAGAAAACTATCCATTAAAGCCCCACCCACCGCTGGACTAATCATCGACGTGACCTGAGAGGGTAGGGATCCAAATGCCGAAACTCGACTTCGGAAGCGTGGATCGCTGACGCCCATCACATAGGACTGACGTGCAGGCATACCGAGCGAGTTAAAAGCCATGCGTAGGGTGTATAAGAGTCCCGCTACCCAAAAACTCGGGGCCCAGATCATCAGTAACAGAGCCACTAGACTGATGCCGCGCGTGACGACGACCGTTTTCACCGCGCCGAGAATCTTGGTGAGAGGGGCGGACCATAAATACGGGAATGCGGAGGCGAGATTGACGATCGTATAGACAACACCAATTTCCGCCGGACCTACCCCATAGCGGCGGTAGAACCAATAGGTTAAGAGCGGACCCAAAAAGCCAAACCCGAGTCCGTTGAGCGCATTGGTCACACCTAATCGGCCTACGAGGCGCCGCACCGAGATAGGGGACGCACCGGGGTCGACAATGGCCGTCGACGGGGGTGACTCCCGGATCGGTACGGTAGCGAACACCATGCCCAAAGAAATCAGGGCACTAGCCCCAAAGAGCCAGCGATAACTTTCTAGCCAGCTCATCCCTTGCCCATGTAGGAGGCTTGGGACCACTGCCACCAAAGATCCTGCGGCGCCCGCCATCACTCCCACAAACGAGAGTTGCCCAAACGCACGCGTTCGGTCTGCCACGCCAATCGAATCCGCAACGAGGGGTTGTTCGGCTGGAAAAACCGGGCCCCAGGACCCTCCACTACCAGCTCCGCCGCCTCGCCCGACGCCACCCAACCCACTGGCTAGGATGACGATCCAAAACGCTGGGGAGAGTGCCATCCCGAGTCCGCCCAGCACCGCGAGCATCGCTAGCCCCATGATGACCCGCTTGCGACCATACTTGTCTGCGGCAAGACCGACACCGGCCACCAGCAGTACGGTCACTCCGCCTGAAATCGCTAAGACCAGACCAATTCTGGCTGCCGAATACCCGGCGCGCGCTAAATACAGGGGAAATATTACCGTAAGAAATGCGGTTGAAAAGCTGCGTAAAATACGTCCAGTAATTAACCACCTTAAGTTGTTGGTCACCGAATACCCATCTCCTCCACTTGGACATTATACGGCTTTTGTTCATCGGTTACGGATTCCTTGGACTCGATTGATGGAATACTATGAAGGTGATACCCTATCCTCATGATGCCAAAAGCGTTCAATGAGGCAGACCTGGTCGACTGGATTCGGACCCAAGTAGCCGATGTGATTTCGGTTCAAGCCGTTATCCTATGCGGATCTCGGGCACGGGGTACGCACGATCTGGTGAGTGACATCGATCTTTTGGTGGTGATTGAGGGTTCCATAAAATACCTGCAATGGGGCACCTGGCAGGGCATTCCGATCGAGGTGATGTATGTTCCGCGGGATCTGGTGCATCATACGCGACCGGGACTTTTGGAGGGCCGTCGTATCTTATGGCAGCGTGAGGATTTCGATTCCCGTCGGGTGCCGGAGTCTGGACCCGTAGCGGCTCGTGTTACGAGCCGGATTGGCTATACGGGATGGGACTTGCGCCAAGCCTTAAAGATTCTCGAAGCGCTGCTACGAGAGGGTGACACGGCAGCGTTTTGGTACGGTGTGGGGGCGTGGATGAGTACTGCGGTACAGTATGTCCTCGAGAGCAAAAAAATAGCCCTTCCAACCCACCGTAGGCAGTGGCCCTTGCTCGAGGCGGTGGCACCGGAGACCGCAACGATATTGGATGGCCTCTTTGCCATCAGAGATCCGCAACGATTGTACCCTGCAATGGTCCATGTGATGGACAACCACTTAAAGGTACCGCCGTGGCGCCCGCTCCAAGAGTCCCCAATGGTCCCTATAAGCTTCAAAGTATGACCCCAAATAGCCAATGGGTGTTTGTGCCCAATCCTGGGTACGATGGCCATAAGTCATACTTGAACAAAGTGATTTTTCAATATGAGACCTCGCCGTCCAACGAATTCACCTCCCTTAAAACCGGCACCCTCAATGTTGGGTATCTTGGAATCTCACTGCTAGGCTCTAAGAGTCAGTTGACCCATGATACGCTCACGACACCGTATACGTTGGGCTTTAACTATTTCAACCTCAACATGAACTCGAATGCTCCGAACGGCATCGGTAAGGCATTCCAAGAGTTAGCAGTCCGACAAGCGCTCCAGTTGGGTATCGATCAAAAGGGCATGATTCAGCATATCTTTAATGGGTATGGAGTCGTAGATGACACGACGATAGCGCCCAAACCCAAAACCTCATTCTTTGACCCCGCGCTTTACACGCAGCCTTACGCGTTTAACCCCAAGCGGGGCAAGGCTATCTTGCAAAAAGCCGGATGGCACATGGTCAATGGCGTCATGACCAAGAACAACATCAAACTCGAATTCACTTTGGACTATGCCTCTGGCAGTCAAAGTGGAACCAACGCCGTTGAACTCATGAAGAGCGACTGGGCTCAAGAGGGCATCATTGTGCACTTAGTGTCGCAACCCTTCAATACCGTGGTCAGCTACAGTCAAGCCAATGCCACCAAGTGGGCCGCTATTAACTGGGGCCAGGGTAACCTCGGCGGCTGGTCCTACGGAAATCCGTATCCCAGCGGCGGCGGACTCTTTGGCCAAGGCGGAGCCGAAAACTCCGGCGGCTACAACAGCCCGACCATGAACGCTTTAATCCAGGCCACGTATCTACCAGGTACCCAGCAACAACAACTGCAACGACTCTATGCCTATGAATCTTACGCGGCCAAGCATCTCCCCGGTGCCATCTTCTTACCGTGGGAACCGCAACTCTTAGTTCACGAAAACAACATTCATGGCACGGTCTCGTCGTACAACCCGGTCGGGGACGTCATCGCTCCCAACTACTGGTGGATCTCCAAGTAAGGATCGCATTGGGAAGAGAAGGAGGAGGGCCATTAGCCATCCTCCTTCTCTTTTAATTCGTGGCATTGATTATACGGGTAAATCCGCTCCGGATATCCTAAACTCTTCGACCACCTCATCCCGAAACCCTGGATCTCCAAGAAAGTCGACCCCCGCATGGGCTAGGGCACTCGCCATCCGCAGCATTTTAAGCTGCGCACCAGGACTCCCGGCAGCATCGCGCATCGCATGGGAATGACCGGGGGTTCCTTCGGGCACAATGCCTAAATAGGGATGAATCGTCGGAATGCGCAAACTCACGTTACCAATATCACTTGAGCCGGTACCGCCCCGTAATAGTGGTTCCTGCACGACTTCACCGGCTTCTCGAAGATAGTCCGCCACCCGGTTAGCCAACGCATGATTGTTCTTTCTTTCCGCATAAAGTGGACGATCCTCAAAGCTCACCGTGGTCCCGCTAGCCATCGCTGCGCCTTCGGCGCATTGTTTGACACGGATTAGGAGCGCTTTCACGGCCTCTGCCGTCAAGGCTCGCACCAAAAAGTGGGCTTCGGTGAAGTCTGACACCACATTGGGTGCCGCCCCGCCATGCCGAATAATCCCATGAATTCGGGCGGTCTCGGGAATATGCTGGCGCAGACCATCAATCGCTACAAAAAATTGAATCATGGCCGCCAACGCGTTACGACCCTGTTGTGGGCTTCCAGCAGCATGTGCCGACACCCCATGAAATTGCACAAACAGGTCTATAAGCGCTGTCGCGTGGCGAAAGGGAACTGTGCGGTCCCCGGGATGAAACATCAGGGCGGCGTCCACTGTATCAAACACACCGGCCTCCAACTCCGTGATCTTGCCCCCATCAGCTTCTTCGCCAGGAGTTCCGACCACCCAAACCGTGCCGGGCCGATCCGGCCCCAACCGATGGAGTGCAATCGCCGCGGCTAACCCACCGGCGGCAATGAGATTATGTCCACAGGCATGCCCGATTTCTGGAAGGGCATCGTACTCCAGCAAATAAGCGACAATAGGGTGGGACCCGTCTCCCGACACCGCGCGAAATCCCGTAGCCAGACCCGCAAGTGGCGACTCTACCTGCAGTCCTTCATTCTCTAAAGTGTCTTTTAAGAGTTCGGCAGCTCTAAATTCGTGTAAGGACAATTCCGGATGGGAATGAATCGCAAGACTAATCTCGGTCGCCAATCCTGCGATATCCGGCATGATTTCCGCAATCCTACGGTGAAGTGATGCTAACGTGGCCATCATTTATGGACTCCCTTTCCGACCTGGATCCCTATGAAGCATCAAGCAACCGTACGATTGCGGGGATGCCCCCTAGAGTTTTTGCGGACGGCTTTAGCTATGACTCGGGCCCCCTCGTTATGGACAATGTTCTGACCCACGGCTAAATCCATCTGAAGACAGGAGCATTGCGGTGCATTTGGTAAAGGTAGTTCATCGACTCGGACCGTGAGCGTCCGGCAGCTAACCTTGCAGGACCCTTCCCAATCTTGGATTGAAGTCGCCCAGTTCACCGGTTCATCGGCCAAAATCTCATCAGGGTAGGCGTCGTACCACCAGATATTGGATGGCTTGGTCGGTGTTATTTCGTAGACCGGGTTTTCCTTCGCGGTGTACTCGAATGGCGGTTTCTTGGTTGATCTCGATTAAATTATCAATCTCAAAAGGCCTTGCATCCAATGTCTTCTTTTAGCTGGCACCGGTCTTGCCATGCGATTCTGTTTGAATGCATGCATCGGCCCTCACTAGGCCTAAGGCGTGAGGAATCGCGCGCTCAATGTCCATTGGCAATCCCGTCCATCCTGATAGTACCACGCAGCCGTGCTGAGAGAACCCTCGGTTTGCCAGGATCCCCTGTCGCCACAACAACTTGCTTCTCGGCCATAACTGAGGTTAAATGAACCCCAACTGGATTGTGAAATCTGTCTTCGCAGGAGCATCGGATGGAACTGTCACCACAATTACTGCGCGCGCTTGATAGGTCATTGACCGCCTGGCCCACTAAGTCGCTGACCAGAGCTGTATCCACACTCTCTACGCGATATCGTACCGGAGAGGCTCCTCGCACTGGCGGATTTACGGAGTCGACTCTCGATGTTGCAGCGTATGCGGCATATCGCCTCCCCGCGACCTATGCGGCCATCGCGGCAGTCTTCGAAGAAGTTTCCACACGACTTACCGGTTTTGTACCACGAAGTCTCTTAGATGTAGGAGCTGGTCCGGGCACCACAATGTGGGCAGCCATCCAGACGTGGCCACAAATCGAGGAAATCACGCTGTTAGAACGCGATCCCCATATGGCGTCATGGGGGCAGCTACTCACCTCGTACTATCCTGAGTCCGTACTGTCTAAGGCGCGCTGGCGCCCCATCGACATTGCAACTCCCTGGCAAGAAAGTCCTCGGGATCTCGTGGTGGCGAGTTATGTATTAGGAGAACTCCCGGAATCTCGCCGGGCCCCACTAGTTAGCACTCTTTGGAACCACACGGTAGGTTCTTTAATCGTGGTGGAGCCGGGCACGCCAGAAGGTTTTAGGCGCATTGTGATGGCGCGCCAAGTCTTGATCGAACTCGGCGCACTTCTGGTGGCGCCGTGCCCGCATCAGGCCAAGTGCCCCAGTGATTGGTGCCATTTTTCGGAGCGGGTGGCCCGCTCCCGTGTTCATCGCCAAGCCAAGGGTGCCACACTGCCGTATGAAGACGAGAAATTTTCTTATCTGGCGGTATCCCGCACTCCGGGACACCCCATTACAGGACGGGTTATACGACATCCTGAGATTGGTAAGGGCCACGTCAACCTTTCGCTCTGTACCCCGACTGGTCTCATCCAGGAGACGGTCACCCGCAAGGAGGGAGAACGCTTTCGTGCTGCGCGCCATGTTGCCTGGGGCGGTGAATTCTCCCCGACACCAACGCCCCCGGCTTAACTCGGTCGGAGATCCAATTCTGGAGATGTCTAACATCCTGTCTAAAATCTTTCAATGTGTTACCCTTAGGATAGGTACAAAATACCAAAGGAGGGTTACCGCACCGGAAAAATAACCCAAACCAAAAGGAGTTGACTCAATGGCCAAGTGGCGTAAGCATCCCCAAAAAGCCATTATGCGTGACGAAATCACCATCAATCCGCTCTTTTCACGACACGGCGAAGACACCGTTCCCCGCTTTAAACTGTCAAAAAGGGGGCTCCTCCCGGAAACGGCGTATCAAATCGTCCACGATGAACTCTCCCTCGACGGCAATGCCCGACTTAACTTAGCGACCTTTGTGGGCACCTGGATGGAACCTCAAGCCCGTACCTTATATGCCGAAGCGGCGGATAAGAACATGATTGACAAAGATGAATACCCCCAAACAGCCGCGATTGAAGACCGTTGTATCCACATCATTGCCGATCTCTGGAATGCCCCAGATAACCACGAGAGCATCGGTGTCTCTACCACTGGATCATCCGAAGCCTGTATGCTCGGCGGGCTGGTCATGAAACGGCGCTGGCAACAGGCGCGAAGGAAACAAGGCCTCAACACGGATCGCCCCAATATCGTGTTTAGTTCGGCAGTGCAAGTGGTCTGGGAAAAGTTCGCTAACTACTTCGAGGTGGAACCCCGCTATGTTAACGTGACTCCAGATCGTCCATTTTTGACCGCCGAGGGCGTTCTGGACGCCGTGGACGAGAACACCATCGGTGTGGTGGCGGTACTCGGAGTAACCTACACCGGTGTCTACGAGCCTGTTGCAGAAATCGCAGCGGCTCTGGACGATCTGCAAGCGCGCTCGGGATTGGACATCCCAATTCATGTCGACGGGGCCTCCGGAGCTTTTGTGGCACCATTTTTGCAGCCCGATTTAGTCTGGGATTTCCGACTCCCCCGTGTCCAGTCAATCAACACCTCCGGGCACAAATATGGCCTCGTCTATCCGGGTCTCGGGTGGGTTATTTGGCGCGATAAAGCGGCTGTGCCCGAAGAATTAGTGTTCGACGTATCGTATTTAGGCGGGCATATGCCAACCTTTGGTCTCAATTTTTCGCGGCCGGGTGCGCAAGTCCTCC
>JAKAAL010000129.1 GCA_021802375.1 Bacillota bacterium
TGTCAAAACAGCCACTCAAACTGGTTTTCCAACAACGGCTTGCTGTAGGCAAATGAGCGTTGACCTCCGCGATATCGATTAATCATCAGTCGCTGCTTCTGCCTGCCCATTGGGGTTCCTGTGCTCACAAGCTTGCACGTGGTCTCGCATATCGTAGCCCGTGTAGTCCTCCCATTCCGGGGCAAACTTCGTCCAGTCACAATGGATACAGCGGACGAGAAACCCCCATTGACCGTATTCGGGATCCCATTTCCATGCCAGGTTAAAATCGGTGGCCGTCATCGAATCTCTTTTCTGTCCGCATTTTTCATTGTGTAGGCAATCCCGCGACCGCACCCCGAGACGGGGTGCCGACCAGCACCGACCATGCCGTGGCCGCTAACGACTCCGTGTCCGGCGAGGGTGGCCCCAGCAAGGCCAAGATGTGACCGATGTCGGTCAGGTTCGACCCGAGGCACTCCCGCCCACGATAGAGCGAGACCGCATGGTCCTGAATGCTCATCCACATACGATCTCACCTCCTTTCGATGGAGTGAAATGGGGATACCGGTTTTGATTACGGGTGCTATCCACTATTTGGATCGTGGGACCGACACAAAAGCGGCCCGGGACCGGCCGTTAGGCACAAGCGAATAACGCAACATCGCGAGGGTGAGGTTAAGGGTTTCCTCTGGGATAGGCCCACCAGAGGTTAAAGCGCCGCGTCACTTTTCACGTCAGAAGACGCGGCGGATGCCTCAAGATAGGGAACGGCCATCTTAATCGGCGGATTCCATCAATGCATCATGACGGAGCATCGCGTCGCGTAAACCAAGGGCCGGTCTGGGGACCGGATCCATCAGTATCTGGGTAAATTGGCGGCTGATGTCGGCACTCAGTTGAATTCGCTGTTGACGTGCTAGCACGTCTTGGGCATGATGCTTTACCGCTAGTAATACAAAATCGGAGAGGCTGAGCCCTTCGAGGGCAGCGGCCGCTTCAATGAAGCGTTTATCATCGAGACGAAGCCGTGTTTCTAATCGCGCTTGACGTTTGTCATTCATCGTAACCATAGTATCCCCTCCACCACTCTTTTTATTATTGTGCGGCACAATGACAGATTGGGGAAGCGAAATTTAGATACGAAGAGGCACCTAGAACCCGACAACATTTCGGGTCCTAAGGCACCGCAACCGTCGTCTTCTCGGTCACCGACTCCGCCGCTGTGGAAGGCGCTTCGGGGTCTTTGGCAAAAACCTTCACCGTGTAGGATCCGGCCTGGGGCGGCGTAAAGGTCCAGGTGGCTTGCGAAGAATAGGCCCCACTGGAGGTCCAAGTGCCCGAGGGACTCTTCACCCACCATTGGTAGACGGGCGTGGTCAGGCCCGCCGCAGTAGCCGTCAAGGCAACCGAAGAGGCCGTCACTCCCGGCGTGGCGATGCTGACCGACGATCCCACGTTAATCACCCCGGTGCGGTAAAACGCTTGCCGCCACGCTCCACCATGCACCTGAGCAGAATCGAGCCCATAGACCGCGACCGCGTAACTGCCGGGCGCCAAGGCCGCCAAGGTGAAGCTGGACCCTTGGCCATAATTCTGCACCATGCGCCAGCCGCCGGTGGTCCCGCGCACCCAGAACTGATACTGGAGGCCACTGGTTTGGGAGGCATGACCAGTCGGGGCCAAGGTGACCGATGAACCCGGAGAGATCACACCTGACGGGAGGCCGGTGAGCGACAGCCCAGTAATTTGCGAGCCGTCTGGGGCCACCGTCACCGTGGTGGTAAGGGGTGCCGGATGCGGATCTTGCGCCGTGGCCACATAGACATTCACCGGCCAGACTCCGGGCACTTGGGGCACAAATTGCACGGTACTGCCCTGTCCCACGATCCCGTGCCATTGCTCGGTCCGGGGGGACTGGATCCACGCGGTGACCGAGGCACCCGCCGGCACGTGCTGCACCGTAAGTGATACGGGTTCAGTCGCCACTGGGGCGGTGGTGTTGACGCTCAACGACAGCGGACCCAAGGGCGCCGTCAGAGGGTTCCACCCAGCGGTCGGGGTGTTGGCACCCGCTTGGAGCGCTTGCGCCCAGGTATAGGTGTACGAAGGCGGCGTGGTGGTCACGGCGGTCACCATGGTATCCGAGAGATACATGGCAGACGGTCCGGTGATGGCCGATTGCGCCGTGCCTTCGCCGAGATAGACCGTGCCCGTGGTCCAAGGGAGGTGCATCCAGTGCATCAGAATATTGCGCCGATGACCCCAACAACCCGACGCAGTGGCGGACGTGCAGGCCAAGTTCGACGTGTTTTGGAGCCCCGAGCCACCCCACCCATCGTCATACATCCACAGGTAAAAACTGCCCAGCGGGTTGTTGCTGTCCGCCCAATTGGAGCCCCAAGCTGGCAACGATTGGGATGCTTGGACATAGGGATCTTTCTGCCCTTGAGCCGCGACCAAGGCCGCCTGGTTCAGACTCGCGACCCGTCCCGGGATGGCGGTCTCACCGCGTGCCACTCGCTCCAGATTCGTGAGCACAAACAACTGATCGCCCGGCGTCAAGTTAAGCCAATTCTTGGGTAAGATCAACGGCCCTAAGCCTTCCGTCTTCCGGGCGTAATCGAGCGCGGTGGCCGCACTCACTTGGCAGGCTGTGGAGGCGTTGCCGTGGGTGTAACACGTTTGGTAAAAATTAGGTTGCGGAGAGAGATTGTGCGCAGGACTCGGCGGGGCAATGGTCAGCGCCGATAAGGCCGCGAGGGTGATGGCAAACATCGAGGCACATCCTTTCGGATTGAGTAGTAGTGATAAGAAATCACAACGAGAACTTATTTAGCATCCAGGTGAAAAAATCCTGCTTTTTCCACAACAAAAACCCCCAGAGCGGACTGGCGCGTCTCTCGGGGGGTGCATCACCTGCTGTCCGACACGGATCGAATTCTGGCTTCGAAAGGAGTGTGTGACGGACCGATGTAGTATACCAAGGGTCGCCGGGAGAAATCAACCGGTGGGAGCCATATTCCAATGATGGGCGAGCACCGCCCATTGCTGGGATTGATCCGCGCAGAGTCGGCCGAGATCGGCCCAGGCCGTCTCGGCGAAATACACTTCCTGGGCCCGCGAGACGTGTCCTTGCCGGTCGAGAGGGAGCCCATGATGCACACCATTCCGGTCCGTGAAGACCACCAATCCACGAGGCCAGTCCGGATGCACCGGCACGACAAAGGCCTCGAATCCCTGCCGCTCTGCCCAATCAAGAACGGTGGCTCCGGCGAGCGCGTCCATGAATTGCCACAGGGTATCCCACGATGGGGTTGGAGTTGTTTGGGTTTCTTGGATCGCCATGGAACGTTCCCCCTCTCTCCTACTGGGTGCAACACTGGGCGACCGACGGGGTGTCCAAAAACGCCGTGATAGCGGCCTGGGCTGCCTCGCGGGTTGCAAAGTACGCCAGACCCTGGGTGGCATCGAACCGGAGCGCGTAGCGCACCCAGCCACCCCGTGCCGGTTCGTGATGTTCGATTTGCACCCACCAATCCGATGAGTGCCACGAGGGGATCGCCCGACACTCCCAAAGTGCCGGAGCCAACGGTGCAAGAGCCATGGGGAATCCCTCCTGTTCTTGATGAGTTTTCGAAAAACGAAGGACTCCGCTAAGGCTCCGGCGGCGCCGGAGCAAGACGATTACGAACTATCTACTCCCCGGGTTGAGCCGGCGAGTCGAGGTACACCCGACTGAGCACCGGGTGTCCTGGGTCATCGGCCGGACGCAAGGTAATCGTACCGAGACCACCCGAGACATATAACCCCAATTGCTCGGCGGCCCGACACACCTGGACTAAGCGTCGGGACAGTCGGTCCACCGTATCGGGATCCACCCCAGCCGCCATACACTGATCATCGTGGATGATGCTAAAACTACGCATCACGCACCATCTCCTCTCGATATCGATTCTCCGCCTGCCGGCGGGGTTTGCGATGATACGGGGCCTGTGAACCCTTTTTTGGGGGGACGGTCTTGGTACGAGGGTCCACCCCGCCCCAAGACCCACGCGGCAAGGATCGGCCCTGAGCGAGATGTTCGGAAATCTTCATGGGAATTATCACGCCCCTTTCGTAGCGGATAAGGTGTGTGGCAGTTGTGCGAGCACCCGCACAATGGATCGGCGCCGGTCCAGTTGTTTGGTTCCGGCGAGGAGCACATCCAGATCACACCGGTCTAGGACAAACAAAGTGTCGAGGTTCCCCCGGTGGGATCCCGTCCGAACCCAGACCACATAGCGGTCCACTCCGGCCTGGTAGACAAAGTATCGCTGAAACTGGGGATGATTCGGCGGGCAGTGATTGTGCCAGAAGGTGACCCGTGTGAGCGTATTGGTGTCATACACACGACCGGCAATGGTTTGGCGCATGGCTAGGAGCCTCCTTCATCAAGAATGGAGGTCACCAGGGGGCCCGCCAGCGGCGGGGCTCAGAGATTAGGCATCCGGTCGAGGTACCCGGCCCCGACCGCCTGGAGCGCGGCAAATTCCGCCCCAATAAGCCGGCCCAAGGGATGGAGCAAAGCGGTCGGATCCCAGTTGGGGTCAGTGCGTTCGAGGTGTTCCAGCGCGCGCACCAACTGCGTGCCGAACGGGATCCCAGACGTCTGATCGCGCTCGAAGTGGAACGCCTGGATCCAGGGCGACAACCCCGGCAGATCCGGCCATCGCATGCCAGGCCGCCGTGGATGTTGATAGCCGGCCACCGGATGGGTCACATAGGCCCACTGGCCGTGCCATACCCACTCGCGTAACGGGTTGGGATAGGGTGACGTGGGATCGATCCAGTCGTGCCACGAATCACACAAGCCACCCGCCAGAATCGGCGTGAAAGCGCGATCGAACGAAACCATAACGTCGGCAAAGAAGGGATCGTGCCGGAGAGCCCGCGTGGTGGACTTCCGCCCTAATCGGGACCACTCAGTCGAATCAAAGCCATAGTGCAGACGGCGCCACAACGCTTGATGGGCCGATGACGGCCACGGACGCACCTGGCCACCGACATCGAGCCCCTCTCCCGTGTCGCGGCCTAAGGCTATCGACCAATCGGCGTCATCCCGTAACAATTGCACAACCGCGCGGCGCGCGCGCCAGATCCACAGAGCCATCGCAAAGTCGCCTCCTTAAGAGAATCCCGATCAGCCATCCAACGCGGCCAGATGCGATGTCGGGTGGAGGCCCAGGATGTGCCACGCCAAGAGCACGAGAAATCCTGTCAAGATCAAAAAAGCCCAGGAGTCGGTGCGCCGGACGGATCCATGAATCGGCCAGCGAAATCCGTGGCGAGAAAAGGGCCAGAGCCACCATTGCGGCGTCTGGTTAAAGCCATCCAGCAGGAGATGGCTCACCCCTCCGAATACGAGCCCCAGCAATACCCACCAGAACGGATAGGAAAGCCCGCTGAGCAACCCATGGCTAGCCCCATGAAGCAGGCTCCAGACCAAAGCGCCCAGAAGCGCTAGAATGCCACTGGCGATGCCGACCGCCACCAGCGAGTGTGCCTGATGTCGATGCCAGATGGCGTGCGGATACCCAGCCCGTCCAACTTCTGGGGGAACGTGGGGACCGCGTGAGTGCGAGACCGCCGGCCAGGGAATCCAACGCCCGAGGGTCGAATGCGGATGGTCCCAATCCGGCACCAGTCCCCCAAAGCCACTGGCGGCCACCAGAGTCACCGGATGCGGCATTCCAACCGTCAGGGCTAAACCGGCCACCACGAGGCCGCCTAGAATATGCGTATGGGCGTTCACGATGAGGACTCCTGTCGGGTAGGGGTGTGTCGCTCTATCCAGCGTCCGACGGTGCCAGCTTCGATGATCCAGCTGTGGTCACGCGAGAGCCGCTCAATAAACGCTCGCTTGAAATTCTGGTAGAGGTCCTCCACCTTGGCGGCGTCGTCCAGATAATCCACGAGAATGGCGTAGGCTAAATCGGCGGGCCCCGATCCGGCATACCCCCATTCGAAACCGGTGGGACTGTGTTTGACGATGTGGGGGAGCAAATATTCTGGACCGTCTTCGGTGGCTACAAACACGGCCACGTCTCCAGGAACACGCGGACTTGAAGGGTACCCCACATAAGTTTTCGATCCCATAGCAAAAATGCCTCCCCAGTAAAATTGACTGTTTAGTTTGGTAATTTCGTTGTGAGACAAGCGAGACACCAGGACAAAAGCCCCGGCGGGAGCCGGGGCGTCGTGCCCGTCAAGCCTAAAACCGATGCTTAAGCGGTGTGGTACAAGGACTGTGTTAACGCCACGGTGACGCAGGCGTACGGGGCATCCACTCGGTTAAAGCGGTCGATGGCAACCTGCAGGTCCACCAAGTGCTGTTCCGCTTGCCGCACCCGGTCTTGGAGGGCGGCTTGTCGGGCGGCCGCGACCTGCTCGGGGACATTACTTTGCAATTGCAGGAGCAAGCGCTGTTGACGCATGGCATCCACAAGGGCTTGACGGCCCCAGCGGCGATCTTCCGCTTTCGCCAACCAAACCTCAGGCCGGCCCCAAATCGAGGTGGCGGTGAAATGCATCACGCCTTGTCGAATGGCGGTAAAGACATCGGGACTCACGTGACAAAATTTCTTGCGTTGGTCCGAGGGGAAACTACTCACGGTGAGTACCCACTTCCGTAGCGTTCCATAACTGTAGCCCGTGCGATCCGCCAGCACATGCAGGCCATCAGCCCCATACATCCGGTAGGTCTCCGCCGCAATATCCATTCGGGCCCATTGATCCTGGTTCACCGTCTGACTCAACTGATTAAATCGTTCGACTAAATACTCTAAATCTTCCGTCTGTAGCAACATGGCCATCTCGTCACGCCTCCCTTTTGGTGTCAAAAGAACACCAGGCAAAAAGGCCCCGCAGAGCGGGGCGGCGGTGAGAGACGGAAGCAGGAAACGCAACCCTAGGGCACCACTTACAACCGGAGTAAAGTCGATGTTCGATTTACCCGTGGGTTATCTCTATGTCGGATGACATGTGATGGATCTGTTCCCACACAATTGTCACGAAAAAAGTAGCGCGGATACCCGCTCTTATTCGCACCCTTAACAATTCTTTGGGTGCGTGATCGGTAAGCGTTTTCAATCGTTGTATGCCCATCCCAATCGTGGGGATTTGGGGCCAGGTGCCCGCAAGACACTGAGCTTCGGCCATAATGGCCCGATCTTCAGCCGCGATGAAGATATCACGGAGAGAATCTTCTCCCCATTCAAGCACAGGCATTAAATACTGATCCAATTTCGTCGAAAACCACCAAGCGGAGGCGGCAAGTTTCCACCACTGGAGGCGTTCCGGTGTGGGATCGGTGCTCCATAGAACCGATGCTGACGCCCACAAGAATCGTAAGTGGGGTCGCATCCGTCCTCCCTCCGAGCGGGTCCAGTACACCTTTTCTTCGCCGCTGATCGCGGCTGCTTCGGTCGTAGTCAAACCGGCCGCGTGACGTGTACCCAAGATCCACAGAGGTCCCCATGAGCTCTTTAAATCAGCCATGTTCGCGTACACCTCCATTATGTTGGCTAATAGCCCCACGTCCGTAGTAATCCCCGCAGAACTTGTTTCTGTTCGTGAGACAAGAACGCCCATGTCTTTGCCAATGGATTCATCCCGGAATGGGGGATTTTAAGATTCGGCGGGTTCTCATTCGTCGAAGGTTTTACTTCAGACCATGGAATAGCACGACAAGCCATCATATATTCCTTCGCGTTAAATTCACCAACGTTTCCGTTGACTGGACCCAAAAAGCGTCGACCAATCGCGGCCCACGCCTCCCAATCGGATTCGCATCCCCAACTCCGACAGAGCCCCGGGCCGATCCGACCCATGACCGCCGCAATGGCTATAACGTCGCTTGGGGTACCTCCGGCTCCCTCGATCAGTAAACTTAATTCCGCTCCATGCATCGTGTCTAGTAGTCGGATTCCATCAGCAATTTCCATTTCGTTCGGGAGAGACACGCCTCGCGCTGCCCACCGCGACTCGGTCAACTGCTGGCGTGCTGGGTCTGTCAATAGCCCTTTTGCGATTGCGGCTCGACCTAAGCGTGACCACTCGATGGATCGTTGCTTAGGCTCCATGCCGCCGATCCATGGCATGGTGGCCACCCACACTGCTTCTTCGGATTCGCCGAAACCAGCGCGGTCGGCATATCCGCTGACAACCGCCATCACCATGGCGGGAACATCCAACACAGCCGCGAGGCGATACCCCGCGTTCACCTTGGGCCGCCGTGTTCTACCGCTCATAAACGTTGCAATCGTCGGCGACGCCAGTCCTGTCCTCCGGGCGAGGTCCGCTTGGGATATCCCCCGTGTCGAGATTTGCGATCGTAGCCAATTTCCAAATCCGAGTGTTCGATGGGTCTCCGTTGTCATGGTATCCACCCCTCTTCTCTTTACTGCCCCGCCGCCTGCACCGCGTCCGGATACAAGACCGCCCGGATCTGCTGTAAAAAGCCGCGTTTGCCGTCGAACGTTTGCCCCACCGGAAGAGCTTCAAGCCGGGACTTTGTCGCCGTGTAGTGATGGCGCTCATCCACGCGAAACACTAAATCATACTCGTATTCGTAGCGATCCCGCATGATGGGGCGGGGCACACTGGCGGCCGCTTTCCCCTTGTTGGCGTCATCAAGGTTGAGCACCGGCTTTTCCCGCAACGTCACGATAATAGACATCGAGCTTTGGTTAATGGCCGCCATTAGCGCGTCATGGCGTGGAGTAATATCGCGCCAGGCATAGGCCCCTTTTTTGCCGGACTTTTGCGCCAGAGCCACTTGTTCCAAGCAGCCGCCGGGCCCATCCCATTCCGGGGAGAGCGAGTCGATGATGAGCACGTCAAAACCGGCTTGTTCGGCATCGTGAATCCCCTCAATAAACCGTTCCGGGCCA
>JAKAAL010000130.1 GCA_021802375.1 Bacillota bacterium
CTATATGGATAGCTATCGGGTCTTTACCTGGAACCCTCAACATTACGCTACCAGCAGCGACACCATCCATCATTTGGCAGATCAAGGATTTCACATTATTCCCATCGTAGATCCTGGAGTAAAAAAAGACGAGGACTACGATATCTATCAATCTGGCCTAGTCCACAACGCCTTTTGCGCGTATCCTGATGGCCGTCTATATCTAGGAGACGTGTGGCCAGGAGAGAGTGTTTTCCCTGATTTCACTGAGCCCCACGTACGGAAATGGTGGGGAGAGCTTCACCAAAGTTATGTTGATAGTGGTGTTGTCGGAATTTGGAATGATATGAACGAGCCAGCCGTCTTTAACGAATCTAAGACCATGGATCTCGCCGTCATCCATGGCAACCATGGGCATCCAATGACCCATGAAGCTCTTCATAATGCCTACGGGCATTATATGAATCAAGCCACCTACGATGGAATGAAGGGGCTTTTGAAGGGAAAACGTCCGTTTGTTTTGACACGCTCTGGGTATGCGGGAACTCAAAGATATGCGGCGGTATGGACAGGCGATAACCGTAGTTTCTGGGAACACTTAGCCTTAGCGATTCCCATGCTGCTGAACATGGGGCTGTCCGGATTACCATTTTCCGGAGCTGATGTCGGAGGATTTGCGTTCGATGCCGATGGCCTATTGCTCACACGATGGACTCAGATGGCTGCCTATACCCCATTTTTCCGCAATCATTCCGGAATTGACGCTGTGCGCCAAGAACCATGGCAATTTGGCCCTGTGTTTGAATCGGCGATCCGTAAAGCCATTGAACGCCGCTACATGCTGTTGCCCCATATCTATAGTTTGTTTTACGAGCATCGCATGACCGGATTGCCCCCGATGCGTCCGCTGGCCCTGGAATTTCCCGGGGACCCCCATACCCGAGATCTTTGTGACAGTTTCTTGCTCGGATCTGGTATATTGGTGGCCCCCATTTATCGTCCTGATACCAACGTGCGTAGCGTCTATCTGCCGCAAGGTGACTGGTATCAGGAAAGTACCGATCACAAATTGGAGGGTAACCAATATATCTTAGCCACTGCCACGATTGACGAAATTCCCGTGTTTGTGCAAGCGGGATCCATCATTGCTATGCAAGGTGTGGTTCAACATACCGGGCAAACCTCTGAGACTCTAATATTTCACATCTATTCAGGTGCCGAAGGCCACTATCGCTATTATGAAGATGACGGGGAAACCTTTGCTTATCAAGATGGCGCCTATACTGCTGTAGAATTTCATCTTAACGTCTGCTCCGATGGTTGGGAATTAGTTGTAACGATCGTTCACAATGGTTTTGCTGTGCAAGCACGTCGCTCGATTTTTCTAGCCGTTCATGGGATGAATAACCGTGCGTCAGTTTCCACAGCCAACGCTTCTCAGCCCTTAAAGCAACAGTTTAGGGATAATATCTTATTTGTTGAGGTCCCGGAATTGTTGATAAAAGATACACGGTATCATATTAGCTCCCAATGAAGGAGTGACGTCTTTGAATCCCAAAGAATCCAATCACATTGATGACGATACCGACAAGAACGTATATCTATTGCGGTTGTCCCTGTTTCACGAATCCGTTGAACCGTATGCCTATGCTTCAAATGGCCGCTTGACGGTTCGCCTGCGTGTGGGACGCGGCCTGGCGCAGTGTGTCTCGGTGGTACACTGGGACAAATTTTTGCCTAAAAAGACAACCCAAGTGACCGTCGCAGATTCTTATGCTTTAGATGGTTCAAATCACGTCATTTTTCAGGCCTCGCTGTCACAACCAAGCAAACGGTTTCGTTATTATTTCTCTCTACTGCAAGGAAACGATGAATATTACTTTAGTCGCGAAGGCCTGTCCACGGCCCTGCCACATCCGGACCGGTGTTTTGAGGTCCCCTATTTGGGTGAAAGCGACCGTTTTTCTCCTCCCCGTTGGGCTGCTGGAGCGGTGTGCTACGAGGTGTTTCCCGACCGATTTTTCCGCGGCAACTACGTATCTCCCCGAAAAAAATTGACACAGTGGGGAACTAAGCCGCGGCGCAACAGTTATTTTGGCGGCAATTTACGCGGCATCATGGATAAACTTAATTATATTAGCTCGCTCGGGGTCGACGTATTATATCTCACCCCAATTTTTCGAGCAAAATCCAACCACAAATACGACACCACCGATTATTACGCAATCGATCCAGATTTCGGCACGGAAGAAGATCTTCGCCAACTGGTGACTGCCTGCCATGACCACGGTATTCGGCTGATTTTAGATGCCGTGTTCAATCATATGGGCGACCAACACCCCATATTTCGCGATATCGCGGCCCGTGGCACTGAATCACCATACGCTGACTGGATTTATCCTATTACATGGCCTGTAGACCCTTTACGGCGCACCTATGAAACATTTGCCTATACTCCGAAAATGCCCAAATGGCGAACGGCCAACACAGAGGTGGAGCAGTATCTGATCCATGTTGCTGAATATTGGATGGAACGTACTGGAGTCGATGGATGGCGTCTAGACGTGGCCGATGAGGTTGAACATGCTTTTTGGCGGCATTTTCGGGAGCGCATCAAAGGTCGTTACCCAGAGGCCCTTATTTGTGGTGAAGTTTGGCAGTTTGCTATGCCATGGCTTCACGGAGAACAATTTGACACCGTGATGAATTATCCGTTTACCAGTGCTGTTCACGACTGGCTGTGCAAAAACCGTATTGACGCGCAGGAGTTCGACCAACGCATTGAACAAATTCGGATCCAATATCCTGAAGATCGGCTATCATATCTTTGGAACCTCTTAGGATCTCATGATACGGTACGAATCATGAGTGCATGCGCAGAGAACCCCCAGCAAGTCTCATTGGCTCTCTTTTTTCAATTTACCTGCTTCGGTTCCCCCATGGTATACTATGGGGATGACATCGGCCTGACCGGAGGTGGTGACCCCGAATGTCGGGGCACTATGGTGTGGGATCCGCAAGAACAAAACGCCCAATTATTAGCGCAGTACCGCACATTATCGGCGTTGCGCAAAAAATATTCCGTTATCCGCAGCGGTGCCTACCGACCGATCCTTAGGGGCATTTCACCGCAATTGTACAGCTACCTGCGTATTCCTGAAGCATATGGCGATCCAACTGAACAGCCGCTGTTATCCATGATTAATAATGGCGCCGACCCTCTTGCCTTAACCTTGTCGGATGAGACGATCCCGGACGGCACATATCAATGCATCTATGGAGACGTTCTCCACATCGCAGTTTGTACTGGACAATTACTGACACTTCCAGCCAAAAGTGGCACCCTATTTATTCGAACAGGAGACAAATATGCCAATTAATATTAAGGATGTCGCAGCCAAAGCTGGTGTTAGCCCATCCACCGTGTCCCGGGTGCTCGCCAACAACCCCCGTATCAGCCCTGAAACCAGTGAACGCGTGCGTACGGTTCTTAAAGAGTTAAACTACCACCCCAATGAAATTGCCCGTAGCTTGGTGAGACAACAAACCCGGACTCTTGGGCTAATCTTGCCCAACGCCATCGACCAATTTTTTCTTAACCCATTTTTCCCCGAGGTGCTGCGCGGCATTTCCCAAGCCGCGCGAAAACTGGGCTATGACTTATTTCTGTCCACAGCATCGCAAGGGCTCAACGATGTCGAACGACTAGACCAAATGGTCCAAAGCAAGCGCGTTGATGGTGTTATCTTATTGACGGTAAAGCTGGATGATCCTCTATTGAAACGTGTGCAAGATAACCATGTTCCCGCGGTTCTTATCGGGAGATCTCCTGGTCAACCCATGGTTGCCTCGATTAACAACGACAATAAAAAGGCCGGTTATGATGCCACAATGCATTTATTGAAACTGGGCCACCAGCATATTGGATTTATCGGCGGATCTCCCGAACTCATATTAACCATTGATCGTTTGTCGGGGTACGCTCAAGCTCTAAACGACGCCAATGTGCCATTTGATCCACAACTCGTGACTTCTGAAGAATTTTTGGAAGAAGGCGGCTATACCGGCATGATGAAATTGCTCGCACTACCGACGAGACCATCGGCCGTCATTGCCTCCGATGACGTTCTAGCGTTCGGTGCCATGCGCGCGGCAGGAGAACTCGGCTATCACATTCCGCAGGACCTCGCGATCGTGGGATTCAATGACATTCCCTTAGCAAAAATAGCCAATCCACCATTGACTACGATGAATGTCCACATTTTTGAATTGGGCGAAGGAGCCGCAACCATGCTGATTGATCAAATCACCAATGGCGGAATTAGACCTGCCGAACCACAAATTGTCCCACATAACTTAATCGTCAGGCGGTCATGCGGAGCGTGGAACCCTACTAACAACTTGGTAAGCCATCTGTCCTAATTAGACTCGATGAAGAAACGGCAAAGCCCTTGCGATGACTGGGCGGACGAAATCGTCGAATTGCTGCTGAAGATCCTGAGGGATAGCGAATGTTCAACCCATGACCACATACTTGAATGTATTAATCCACGATGTCGAAGCATTCGCATTTATGCCGCAGGGGTACATATTCGGTCAACCCATGTCTAAAAACCTCCTAAAAGGCATTAGTCACCAATTGAACAATGGGAACAAAGCCAAGACCCGGACCATACAACGGTTCGTTTTGTATCCCATACAGAGACAATACATCCGGTATGTTGTTAGCAGACCCGGTGTGATACGTAAGATACACATGGTTGGTGCCCATATGTCCAAAAGTTAGTGTCGAAGGCGTTGATCGTCCACTGGTGCTCACGCTAAAGGTTGGCACCTCGTCAGCGTTTGCGCTGGTCGGATAGGCTTGAGAGCCAAATAACTGGGCAATCCCTAAGATGGGTTTGTTGTTGTTCGTTTCGAGCTGTAGCTGCACCTGATAGGTCTCATTAGCATGAATCCCCGTGACCAATTGAATTTGTCCAATATTGTTAGATACAGGAGCCGAGACCTCGGGAGCCGCACTCGAAGTAGGTCCGGTGACTGCTGTCACTTTCAGGTTAGCGGGATCAGCCGGGACAACCGAAAACGTCGCCGGGTAGGCGTTACTGACTCCAAGGTTTACACCAAAAGCTGATCCCGAAAAATAGTATGAAGCTGCTTGATTCGATGCGTAAAGGGTCTGTAAAGTCGGTACCCCCGGGAACTCGCTCAAATACCCTTGGTAATCCGGAGCATTGCTATTTAAGGCCAAGGCAACATTGTCGGCTAATGTCCCCGGAACAATAACCCCCGCTGCATCCACGGGCTGTAGAACAACTGTAGTGCTTGTGGTAACGGGACTCAGAGAAGAAATGGGCGTGCCACCGACGGTAAACGCTCTCCACCCTACTTGGTTGGTGGTGTTGGGCATAATCGTCAAGGGAAGCGATCCGGAATTCCACTGAATGACTACGTGGCCCGTCACTTGTGCGGCCTTCATGGTCAGTTTGCCCACCCCATCGGTAAACGGCACCGAAATCGGCCCTAAGACAAAAGAATCGGTATTGTTTTCAAACCGAACATAGGTCGACGAACTAGAGACCGAGAGACTCCCGTTATAGGTGGTATCCAGTGAACCGTCTGCATTTAACGCCTCAATAGCAATCGTTTTAATACCGCCAGCCGGAATATAGGGAAATGCGGAAAGCGATGCATAAGAGGCTGGGGGGGACTCCGTATTCGTTCCCTTGATGATTCCCGTTAATGGTGTTCCCACGGGAGCAGGCAAATTACGTACCAGGTACACATTGGACCACTGAAACCCATTTGCGCTAAAGACCTTCTCGTTCTCAATCCAGTGCAATTGCCCATTTTGGTACCAATAGACTTGCGGGCTAGCGGGAAGCTTTAAAAGATTAATAGGTTGACCTATGGATGCTGGCAACGTTTTTACCGTGATCAGTTCCCGCCACTGATACCCTAAAGCGTAGAGCATCGCAGGAGATGCTACCGCATGAAGTGAGCCGTTATGGTCAACATAGACGGTCGGTCCGTTAGATAATTTATAAATTGGCCCAGGCACTGTAGCAGCATCAGCTATCGCAGAAGAAAATATTAGACCCGTACTTGAAATCAATAGAACCCCGCTGAGCAATGCCCCACGGCTTTTGACTAACACCATAATCAACGCCTTTCACAAGGTATTTGTGGTATCAGAGAGGAGCTCATTGCCTTCGCCTCTAATAGGCTTAGCCAAGTTTCTCGCCGCGACGCGGCTCAATACGATTTTTGGGAACATGCTCGTGCCTTAAGTCGCTTGCCGGCTCAACACGCCACAGAACTCCCGCAAATTATCCTCATGTGTAACATGCTCGAAAATAGCTCTTTCTCTATCATGAGGGATTTAACGATATGTTAAACTTCATACCAAAAACTCTCTTAATTATAACCCACGTTCCGCAAGACAGCTTGACCGAAATTCTAGAATTGTCCCCTGTCTTACTCGGAAGGCTCCCAGAAAAATCCCAATCGATGGGACACCGAGGGCCGACAGAATCCGCCGTTGGTAGGAACCGCGGCGACCCATTGATACCCGAAGAGCGGGTTCCGTCACGTGAAATGTGACGGTATACTATTAAGCCCCCTAACGGCTATAGATAACCCTAATCGGCTGGGCGGTTGCTAACGTCCCGCTGGGGGCGGAGAACGGCGCATGATAGGCCAGAACGCTTGGACCATAACCGTTCGGCCTTGCCTGCCCATATCATGCCCCGAGAGGCTCCGGGTCCAGCGATCAATGACTAGAATTAGGGGGTTAAACCGATGCCTCGACAATGAAGAACGTCAACCTCACGTCATCCCCTGTCTCTTCCCAAAAAGACATTCCTTGTAAGATGGCCACGGGTTTTGAGACTATATTACTCTGGAGTACCAATCATCTAAGAATCTAATCGGCATCATCGTGGTCAGTCTTTATTCAGCACCAACCATCCATTCCTTCAACTTTGACCAGCGCCGATCGGAGGGTTTGGTTTTTACCGCCATCGCAACCGCTTTGGGCTGCCCAACCAGCATTACTAAATGCTTGCCCCGAGTGACAGCCGTGTAAAGCAAATTCCGTTTTAACATCAGATAGTGTTGCGTGGTAAGAGGAATTACCACAGCAGGAAATTCCGATCCTTGGGCTTTGTGAATGGTTGTGGCATAGGCCGGCACGACTGCATCGAGCTCGCCAAAATCATAAGCTACCTCACGCCCGTCAAAACGGATCATCAGCTCTTGGTCCTCGGGATGCACCGCAGTAATCCAACCAATGTCGCCGTTAAACACTTCTTTGTCGTAGTCATTGGCCATTTGCATCACCTTATCGCCGAGACCAAATTTCCAGCCAAACCGTTCAATAGCACCCGGTCCCGGGGGATTCAAAGCCTGCTGCAATAATTGGTTTAGGTGGCGTGCCCCAGTATCCCCCCGATTCATCGGGCATAGTACTTGGATATCACGAATCGGGTCGAAGGAAAAATGTCCGGGAATGCGTTCAGCAACCAACCGCACAATCTTGTCGGCAGCCTCTTGAGGGGTTTTGGCAGGGACAAAATAAAAGTCCTGGGTGCCCTCAATCGGTGTGTCGAGATCTGGCGTCTGTCCCTGGTTGATCCGGTGCGCATTGACCACGATGCGGCTCTGCGCTGCTTGCCTAAAGACTTCAGTTAACCGCACCACCGGTATCCTATTGGCCTCAAGTATATCGCGAAAGACCTGACCCGGTCCGACCGACGGAATTTGGTCAACATCCCCAACTAATAAAAGCGCTGCTTTGGAGGGGACAGCTTTTAAAAGGTTGTACATCAAGGGCACGTCTATCATCGAACATTCGTCCACGACCACAAGATCTGCTTCTAATGGGTGGTGTTCATCACGCTGAAATCCCCCCGGCGGTCGAAATTCTAATAGGCGATGAATCGTTTTCGCTTCAAGTCCGCTCGTTTCCATTAGCCGTTTGGCTGCTCTTCCGGTGGGAGCACATAGAATCGGTGTGACGTCCTTCGCCTGTAAGATCGTCAGGATGGTTTTCACTAGCGTGGTCTTACCCACCCCGGGACCTCCGGTTAACACCACCACCTTGGACCGAAGAACTTGTTGCACTGCCTGGCGCTGGCTTTCAGCCAACGTCAAATGCAATCGCTGTTCGGCCCATGGGATAGCCTTGTCGACGTCAATCGTCGGCCAAGGAGGGCAATCCAACGCCAACGCCCGGAGACGTTGGGCAATAGCCTGTTCTTGATAGGCCAAAGCGGCCAGAAACACACAGGATCGCCCTTCAATGGCCAGCGAGACGATCGTTCCTTCCTCTTGCTCATGGCCAATGGCCTCTTGCACCAATTCGCCCGGGACTGCTAGCAGTTGGGTGGTTTGCCGCACTAATTCTTCCACAGGCAGTCCACAATGACCGTCCGCGGTTGCCTCTAACAATGCAAAACTGACTCCTGCTTGGACGCGCATCGGAGCAGTGGACTCTATTCCTAGGTGCGACGCAATTTTGTCTGCAGTTTTAAACCCAATTCCACGAATATCCCGGGCTAAACGATACGGATTTTCTTGCACACGTAAAATGGCCTGCTCGCCATAGGTTTTGAAAATCCGCACCGACTGTGCCGTTGATACGCCGTGCCCATGAAGAAACACCATGATCTCGCGAATAATTTTTTGGTCTCGCCAGCCACGGATAATGCGATCCGCTCTCCGAGGGCCGATGCCATCAACCTCCTGAAGTCGCGCAGGGCTGGTTTCGATGATATCAAATACCTCTTTACCGAACGCCGCCACTAAACGATGGGCATAGACAGGCCCAATGCCTTTGACCATTCCCGAACCCAAATACTTCTCGATGCCGGTAACCGTATTGGGAGCTGCCAAACGCATGGTC
>JAKAAL010000131.1 GCA_021802375.1 Bacillota bacterium
GCGGTGAAGTGGTTCTGGCCGGGGGAAGTATCTTAGCGCGTCCGCAAAACGTACCGTTCGCCGGGCAGGTGGTCGCCCCGGGGTATTCGTATAACCAGGGGCCCTATCTTGCTGAGAATGTGCCGACCTTTGGGGCCTCAGTGAGTGATTCCTCGGTGTCCAGCAACCTGGCGATTAATGGGTCGGGATTTTTTATGGTGACGAACGCTCAGGGGCAAACTCTTTACACACGAGCGGGTCAGTTTAGCCAAGACGCTCAGGGCAACTTGGTGTTGCCGGGTGGGGCAAAACTGAATTTGCCAACTCCGCTCCCCGCGGATGGAGCCTATCAAATTAATTCCACCGGGCAAATCGTTTCGACCGTCGGGGGGACCTCAGTGCCTGTCGGCCAAATTCAAGTGGCGACGTTTGCCAATAGCCAAGGGTTGGTCAATGTCGGCTCCAATCTCTATCAACCTAGCCTTGACTCGGGTCCAGCGGTGCTGCAAAAGCCTGGGCAAAATGGTGCGGGAACGATTCAAAGTGGGGCTCTAAACGACAGCAACGTAAATCTCAACGATTCCTACGCCACCATGATTCAGGCGCAAACTATGTACCAAATGAATGCCAAAGTGATGACGGTGGCTCAAAGCTTGAATCAATCCATTGACACGATAAATGCGTGAGGCCAAGGAGGGCCAAGCCAATGATCAAAAGGATCGGGATGTTGGTTCTAATTTTTGTAGCCGGGGTGGTGATTGGAGCCGGAGGGATTGTGAAAGGATTTCCGTCCCTATTGTCGCATAAACCCGCACCGGTTGTGGAAGCGTTGGCGTGTAACGCGCTGAAAGCAGTGCCAGTTTCCTATACGGGTCTAGAATCGGATTTAGTCGGGGGGCAGAATTATCTCAGCTACAGTCTGACTTTTTCCATCATGCCGCAAGCGTTGACCGCCCAAGGAGGTACGCCTTCCAGCGGTTCATCGACGACCTCGGGTACGGGCAATCCGATCTTGAATGCTAAAGTGGAAAACGCTTTGCTTAATTTAGCCCGTTCGACCAGCTACCAGGAACTGTCCGCATCGGGAGGCGAAGAAACCTTTAAGGCGCAAGTGTCGTTAGTTTTGCAATCAATTTTCGGGCCGGGCACAATTGGGGATGTATACTTCCCGACCTTTTTGACGCAATAGATTAGGGAGGCATGGGGTATGGGAGGAATCGTTGCTTCGCAGATTGAAGTGAGGGCTTATGATTTTCAAAGACCGCATCAATTGTCGAGCTTACAGTTGGATGGGATCGCCTTGATGAGTGAGTCGTTTATGCGCTTAGCCTCGAATTTTTTGGCCACCTATCTTCGAACCCCGGTTTCGATGAGCCTCGTGGGCATCGACCAGGTCGTCTATGATCAGTATGTGGACCATGTGAAAAGCCCTTCGGTCTTAGTGGTGTATGGCGATGAGGGAACGGAGGTCAGCGGCAACTCGGTACTACAATTCGATATCGGCACTGCGCTGGCGATCATTGACTGCGGGTTAGGCGGCAATGGCAGCGGAGAGTTTGGAGAACGTGAGCTCACCGAAATTGAGCAAACCATTTTTCGTCGGGTGATGGTGCAACTCTTGGACCTTTATGCCCAAACCTGGCGCAGTCTGGTCAAATTACAGCCGGTGGTGCGAGCCGTGGAGTTTAATCCGGCCTTTGCCCAGATTGCCTCTGAAGGCGACTTGGTCGTAGTCGAACGGCAACAAATTCAAATGGTAGGCCGCAAGGACCAGTTGCTATGGGTGTGGCCATTTTCTGCCATTCAGCCGCTGGCCGTGTCGGTAACTCGCCATGGGTGGGGGCGTGGCGATGACGACGCCCAGCCGGTGCTTCGATCGGCAGAGATGCAACGCTACGTGGAGGAGGTCTCGGTCGAAGCGAGTGTCATCCTCGGACGGACTCGGCTCACTCTTAGAGAGTTTGGCGATCTAAAACTGGAGGATGTGATCGTCTTGCCTACGCGTCCCGGCCGGCCACTACCCTTAGCCGTGGCGGGACAGGATAAACTGGAAGTGGTGCTTGGCCGCCGAGGGAGCAATCTCGCGGTGCGTGTGGTAGGCAATAGAGGAGGCAATGAGAGAGATCATGTCTAAGAAAACGGCTCGTCTAACCGCAGAAGAAGTAGAGGCGTTGGTGCATGCCGGCGATCCTGGCTCGGATCCGGTCGAGATCCGCCGGTTGGAATTTGCCGAACTGACCGACGAGCCCCCAAGGGCCCCAGGCCCAGAGACGCCGGTGGCATTTTTGTGGGACATTCCGATGGCGGTGGAAGTGGTTTTGGGGACCACGGAACTGGCCGTGCGCGATGTCTTGCAGGTCCAAAGTGGGACGGTCATCGAATTGGATCGGGCCTATGGCGAATTGGTCGACGTGTATTTGAACGGTCGCCTTGTGGCCCGCGGTGAAGTGGTTCTGGCCGGGGAGCAATTTGGAGTAAAAATTAAGGAGATTCTGGTTTCTTCGGAGGATGTGGCAGTCGAGTCCCCGTCAGCTGACTCAGTGCTTCCGGAGTAATCACTTCCGATGCGCGCTGATTTTCCTCCTGAGAGAGATAGATTTCTTCGCGCAGGATGTCGATCGCCTTGGGAGCCTCAATGCCCAGCCGAACTTGGTCGCCTTGCACTTCTAACACGACGATGCGGATGGCGCCATCCAGGATGCGAATTGCCTCGTCAGACTTTCTGGTTAAGACCAGCATGCGAATCCTCCTGTTGCATCAAGGGAAACTGATGCGGATATGGCACCGATAAAACGAATTGACCCCCGCGCCGGCTCACCTTGTTGATCACCAGCGGGCTGCGCAGATTGGCCGTCACCTGGCCGCCGCGGGGGTCAATCGTACACAAAGTGAGCGCCGCCCAATTCTCTTTAGACCCAAGATCGCTCACATCGGCCTCAGGGATGGCATAGTCTGGAATCCATAGCAACGGATCCACTACCACAAAGCATATTCCAGGATTTTCGGCAGATTGTAAATAGAGAAAAGGGCTGTCAGGAGCGTGAGGTAATAAAAGAAAACGGGTCAGCCCGGAAAATCCGAGCAAAGGCGGCTGGTCAATCAACAGCAGGTCGGCGTCAGGAACCTCGATCGTTCCGTGAAACTTGGTTTGAATGTTCATCGGTTTAACCGACTCCTCATTTAGGGATGCAGATAGCTTAGTAGGGATAGGGGAAGGATTTGCGAGCCCGTCTGCAGTGCGGCTTGATAGGCGGTCTCGGCCTGGGCTAATTGGCTTGCGACCTGGGTCATGTTGGCACCGTCGAGACTGGTGATGCCTTGGGTGACCGTCGTTTGCAGATTAGATAAATACGTGGTCTGTTGGTTGACGCGTTGTAGGCGTCCACCCAATAGGGAATCCGCATTGGAGATATAGCTGTTGTCGGTATTGAGTTGGTTGAGTGACACGGTCCAACTGCTAGGATTTTGACCCGAGGAGACCTCGTGAGTTAGCGTTTTCAGATCGGACTCCATCTGGGTAAAAATGTTGCCCGTGGTGGGAGGCGTCGACCATAGGGAGGATTCGGTCCCGGTCAGATTAACCGTTACCTGTTCATTGGGACCGATTTGAAATACTAGCGGGGTGCCGGTGGTCGCCGAGGAAGACCCGCCGCCTGATCCCGTGGTAGAAAAATTGAACAACGGCTGACCGCTATATTGTGTACTTAACAGTTCATTGAGCGTGGTGCTAGCTTCACTCAATTGATCGGCGATAGCTTGGGTGTCGCTAGAATTAAGGGCACTGTTAGAGGCCTCGGTGGCTAGTTGGATGACGTTGGTCCATAATTGGGAGACCTGCTGAAGGGCACTCGATCCAGCATCGATCCAGCCCTGGGCTCCGGTGGCGGCGGCTTGATAGGCTCCGATTTGACCCCCTACGGCATTCAAATCCATGGTTCCGGCAATTGCCGACGGATTGTCCGAAGGATATTGATAGGCTTGGCCTGTCGCGGTCTCTTCTTCAAGTTTCATCATTTGCTGAGATATGGTGTTTGTGCCCTGCAAGAAGGTGTTCATCATAATGGTCGGCGTGATTTGCACGGTGGGTCCCTCCTAAGCGCTAGACTCTTTTGGCCCAATGGGCTGAGATCTCTGATGGGATATTCGCAACAGGCTGAAGTCTAAGAGCTTAACTTACGGCCTGCAGCAAGCTTTGCATGGTGGCCTGTTCGGTGCTGACTAGTTGAGCGGCAGCGCTGTAGCTCTGCTGTTCCTGGATAAGTAGGGCAGATTGTTGATCGACGTTGACTCCCACCTGGGAACTGAGGGTATTGGATAAGTCGGTTTGGGTGGTGTTGGCCGTCTGGTATTGGGTCGACGCATTTTGCCCGTCGTTGCCAACTTGGTCCACCAAGTTGGTATATTGGTCAAGCAGTGTCGACGATCCTGATGTGGCCGATGCTGGCCCGGTGGTGAGATTCTGGTATAAAGAAAGGACCCCTTGATTGGTGGTGGCAGCGCTGCCATTATACCCGGGGTTGGCGGAAAAGGTTAAGGTGCTTGCCGCATTCGGCCCGGTCGAAGAGAACAGCCCGGGCGAACTCGAAGCTGAAGATTCAACAATGGCCTGTAAATTTTGAGCCAAACTGGTCAGTTGGTTCTGATACGATGCCAGGTTCTGGTCACGCACGTTGATGAGCCCGGCCAGGCTGCCGGAGGCAATGGTCGGCGGGGTCTCACTGGTGTCCGCCCATGTCACCTGGACCGCGGTATAGTCACCATTGGCACTAGGTTGATTCACCGTGGCGAGATTATAATTTTGCCCGTCCGTGACCAAGGGTTGCCCGCCGAGGTAGACGTTGTCGGCACCGGTGGTTCCGTTTTGGGTATAGGAAATATTGACGAGCTGACTCAACTGATTGAGCGCCTCAGTGCGTTGATCTTCGAGATCATTGGGGGATTGCCCAGCGCCGATGACCGTGGTGATCTGTCGATTCAAGTTGGCCAGTTTGGCACTGAGGCTGTTGATCTGTTCCACGGTGGATTGGACGGATTGATTAGCTTGGGTCTGCATATCACTGATTTGACTGGCCATTTGATTGAATGTCTGGGCGACGATTTTCCCCTGTTGTACTACCGCTGTCTGGTTAGCAGGACTCGAAGGATTTTGCGAGAGGGTGTTGTAGGTTGCGTAAAACGAACTTAACGTCTCCTCCAGGCCCGAACTAGAGGGTTCTTGAAAGGTGTTTTGGATTTGGCCTAATAATTGATTCTCGGATTGCCACATCCCGGTTTGACTCATCTGACCGCGCAGCGACTGGGACAGAAAGGAGTTTTGCGCTCGCTGGATCGTGCTGACCGTAGTGCCTTCACCGAGTTGACCGGCTTGGCCATTGCTGCCTAGTTCCGAGACAGGAACCGGTGGAGCTTCCGTAACAGCCGCTGTCTCGGTTTGATAACCAGGCGTGGTCGCATTGGTCAAATTGTTCCCCGTTACTTCCATCGCCAGTTGTTGCGTGGCAAGCGCTCGCCCAGCGATGTTTAACATTAGAAATGACATCTAGAGCACTCCTTTAGTGAGAGGATCAGCGAGAACCGTAAACGACAGCATCCGTTAGAGATCGAGACTGAGACCCACATTTGGCAGCGACGTCCAAAGCGAGCGAATAAAATCAATATAGCCCAGGTTGCGCTGCAGCAGTTGTTGTAAGTAATCGGTTCGGACTTGCCAGGCTTCAATTTGTCGACGTAGTTGAGCGCGCTCTTCTGCGGTTAGCCGGTCTACTTCGTCGGAAAATCGATCGAGTGCATGCATGGGATCGATTTCTGATTGCAAGAGCGCCAATAGTTGATTGGGATCGCGAGCCAGCACCGCCGCAATTTTGGCGTCTGTCAGTTCCTGAAGCACTCGAATGTGCCCGCTGAGTTGCGTAAACGGCGTATTCACAAGAACCTCCTGATCAAGTCAACAGGTCTAACAGCAACCCTCGAATGGCGTCGAAGTGGCGAAGGATGCCTGTCCCCACATGGTCAGCCAAAAGTTCTTGCCGCAAGTTTTCCAGTTCGCGGTGGACTGCGGTGACATAAACCATGCTTTGGAACCGCCCCCGAGGAGAACGATACGTCTCTTTGCGGACCACGTAGCGAGACAGTCCCGACTGCAGCAACCTTTTGACGGTGTTTTGATAGTCGCTAAAGCGCTCTAGATTGGGGATCTCGGCCAATGCCAACTCGCTTGACGATAAAAGATGCCAAAGGCCTTCGGTACTATCCTCCAACCGAGCAGAAGGCATCAAGGAAGATCCAGCCGAGGCCTGAGACCAAGCCAGAGCCACATCCGAGTTCAATGACAGCCTTTCGATGGCGTTCACCTTCCATCCAAAACGTCTCCTACTATTGTAAGACGTTCTACCTAGGAAGGCCCCAAAATAAAGGCATATTAAAAGAGAAGAGGTTTTCCTTCAACTAACCTGAGGGTTTTCATATCGCCAATGCTTTTGAATCACGACGATATGACGATCAATGACCTGGCTGAGGGCAAGGACTTCTGGATCTAAGTTGCCTTTTTTCTCAGCCAACCGGAAGAGTTCGGATCTCAAGGTACGTACTTGAGCCATGGTCTGAACGTAGTCGCTCTGAGAAAGAGTCCCATTTTTCACGAACATACCTCCTTGGTCTAAAGATAATCCGACGATGGTGACGGGCCTAGCCGACAGCGCTGCTGCCTCAGCGCCTTCCAGTCCAGCGATCCAATTGCGATTTCGCCGAATGCATTAAAAGCTCGCCCACACTGACTCCGGCTTCACGCGCGTTTCTTGCGACCTCGTCCATAAGGCCGAAGACATCTCGGCGAGCACGTTGGTGTTCAGGATCGGCAGAGACCTGAAAAGTAAAGCCTTCACTGTCTTGTTTCACGTGTAGTTCCCATCCGTAAATCTTTGCCTTGCGGTCCACCTAAAAACCCTCCTTAGAACTCCTAAAAGAATGATACCCCGAAACAACTCTTCCCATAATCTTATCATATTCCACGGACAAGCTCACGGTGAACAATGCCGAAGCGAGGCATTTCTGGCTCGCGTTGGGCTATTGGCCAGTCACCGCCGCTAAGTAATTTGTGGTCATCACGACTTGACTTTTGCGCGCTCTGACCCTAGAATAGGCATTGTGCCAATTGTCGTCGCGGGGTAGAGCAGCCAGGTAGCTCGTCGGGCTCATAACCCGGAGGTCGCAGGTTCAAATCCTGTCCCCGCAACCAACGAGGCGGCGTAGCTCAGTTGGTTAGAGCACACGGTTCATACCCGTGACGTCGGTGGTTCGAGTCCACCCGCCGCTACCACCATAGTATGGGCGAGTAGCTCAGTTGGTAGAGCAGCTGACTCTTAATCAGCGGGTCTAGGGTTCGAGTCCCTACTCGCCCACCATCGCAAACGCAAGCCCCGCAATGGATGCAGGGCTTATTTGATGCGCTCGGAACTCGCTCTCGAAGCCCCTCGGTGGCGAAGTGGTGGCGAAGGGCCTATATGTTCGTCATTTGGGGTGGCTTGTCGGGGGCCAACCACGTGCCCAGTTGATCGGCCGTCGCCCGTTGGCGCTCGACCTCAGCATGGGTGTACACCTGGAGTGTCAAGCTGATCTGCGTATGCCCGAGCCGGTCGGCGAGCGCGCGAATGTCGAGGCCCATCTCCTGGAGCCACGACGCATGGATATGGCGCAAAAACTCCAAACGTTTGGAGTTTTTGCGCCATACGTTAGCCACCACCTTACTCAACCAAGGGGCCCCCCTTGTGGCCGTCCAATCCATTCTCGGCCATGAGAAACCGGAGACGACCCAACTCTATGCCGTGTTGAGTGGCGAAGCCCGCCATCACGCCTATCAGTTGTACTTTGTGCATTAACCGACGGTGACTGACGTATGGCGGAGGTTCTGTTATCATATGCTCCAGAGCCAGCATCTCTGGAGCCTAAATGGCGGGGGATAGGCCGTCGGAACGGCGTGGGTGAGGTGCTGGTTGTGGGATTAACGGGCAGGATAGCACAATAAGCGCCCCATGCTCCTCTCCTGTCGAATGTATTAAATGAACAACAGGACTGGGGGTATTCCCGTGATGACAATCGATGTCCATGGCGTATGCTTCCGACTGAGGGAGTATCAAAATTTCGAGTGGTTGCAGACGCTAGGTAAGGTGTGTTGTGTATTCGATGAACAGGATTCCGGGAATCTGTCATTTGGTACCGAAGAAGGACGGAGCAGGCTGTTCGTTAAATACGCGGGTGCCAAGACAATAAATTATTCGGGACATCCGGAGGATGCCGTCGCGCGGTTAAAGCATGCCATCTCGGTGTATCAAGATTTAAAACATCCCAGTTTGATAAACCTGGTCAATCACTTTGACGTAGGAAACGGGTATGCTGCGGTCTTCGAATGGTTCGATGGGGAATGTCTTCATCCTCACTGGTCATTCCCACCGCCGCAAAAATATACGCATCCGGATTCTCCATACTTCCGCTTTCGGCAGTTATCCGTCGACCTGCGACTGACGTCGTTGGACGTAATTTTTCAGTTCCATGTTCGTGTTGAAGCCATGAATTACGTAGCCATTGACTTCTACGACGCGAGTGTCCTGTATGATTTCTCTACAGACTCCACGAAGATTTGCGATATCGATTTCTACCAACAAAAGCCGGTCATCAACACCATGGGAAAACTCTGGGGTTCGTCAAGGTTCATGTCACCTGAGGAGTTTGAAATGGGGGCAGCAATTGACGAACGGACGAACGTGTTTAATATGGGGGCCACGGCTTTCGTACTACTCGGCGGAGAGTCGGACAGGTCATTACTCGAGTTTCGCACCCCCCATATCA
>JAKAAL010000132.1 GCA_021802375.1 Bacillota bacterium
GGGTTCACGAAGGATCGCGATGATCCTATCGAGGCCGATTGGCTTGTGTGCGACGAGGTCTCCATGATGGATCTCCCGTTGGCTCAAGCCCTTTGGCGAGCTACTGCCCCCACGACCAAAGTGCTCTGGATTGGTGATGAATATCAGCTCCCCTCGGTGGGTCCCGGCAGTGTGCTTAAAGACGTCATTCGGAGTGGTCTGGTCCCCGTGTTCCGACTAACCCAGAACTTTCGATCCACGTCTGGCATTACGGTGGCCGCGCACGATCTGCTAGGGCGACGCGTGCCGAAAGCCAACCAAGATGTCGCGATTCAGGCGTACCCAAAGGGTGTGAACAAACAAAAAGTGCAAGCAGAACTTTTGCATCGCATTCAGGCTCTTCATCAGGCGGGGACACCGTGGGAAGCGATTCAAGTGTTGACGCCAGTTCGCCGGGGATACCTCGGTACCGATGTCCTCAACCCCTTGCTTCGCGACATCATGAACCCGGCGCAAGCCCATCAGCCGACATGGACGGCGCGAGGGGGCCTCTCCTTCCGAATTGGAGATCGGGTAATGCAAACCAAGAATGCGTACAACAAGAGCGTGTTCAACGGCGATATGGGGCTGGTGGCGGCCATACGTCCAGACCCGGCGGCCGATGATGACGACGAGCGTTTGTGGGTGCAGTTTCCTGATCAGCGGGTGGCTTTTACATCGGAGGAAGCTCGGGACTTGCGTCTAGCCTACGCGACGACAGTGCATAAGGCGCAGGGGTCCGAGTACCCAGTGGTTATCTTTCCCCTCATGTATGACGCCTATATGATGCTCTATCGCAATTTGGTCTACACCGCGATTACCCGCGCGCGACAACAGCTATGGATTTTGACGGAGGGTTCAGCGATATGGCTGGCGCTCAAACGGGGAGATGGAGCCGAACGGCAAACGACCCTAATCGACCACCTCGTTCTACGCTAACGTGTCCTAAGGTATTGCCGTTGGTCGTCGCGCGGGTGCTGAACACAGGGCGCATAGCGGAGTGGAACCGCCTGTGCTCGGTGATGAATACTGAAATGATGCGTCAAGCCTTACGCGATGCGCCGGTTTCGGAGGCGCTGCAACAATTTGCCGAGCGTTTGCTGGATTCCTTGGAATAGACTGTGGCCCGCGCTTCTAGCGCGGGTTGCTTTGCTAGGAATCTCTCGAGGTGAGGTGAGACTATGGCGTTGTCTGATTGGCCTATTGCGGAGCAATCCACCGTGGCAGCCGCGATACGCGACCCCGGGTTCCGGATGCGGGTGTTGGAGGCCGGGGAAGAAGTTTTTACTCATGAGGAAAGCCGCCGCGCGTGGAGGGCTTTACGAGAATTATCGCAAGCAGGTCACGTCGTGGATGCGGCCGCTCTGGAGGCGGTGTTGGGACGTCCGGTGGCGGCACCTCCGTCGACGGACTACTGGCCGGTTCTATTAGACCAGCGTTTGGATCGGCAACTGAAGATGTTGGGACGCTGGCTCCAAAAGCCCCACGATATGATCTCGCCGACCGCCGTCGCAGCTCGGGCGCTCCATTCATTGAACCAAGCCGTTGTGGCAACCCAATCCGGTGCGATTCTGTCTGGGGCCGAAGCCGCTCAGGGGGGGCTGCGTCGCCTGTCAATGGGCGATCCGCGATGGCTGCGCTCTGGTGTAGCAATTTGGGATGCAGCGGCAGCTACATGGGGGCCTGATGATTTGGTTTTGGTTGGAGCCCGTCCTTCGCAGGGTAAAACCGCCTTGGGTGTGCAGTGGGCTTGGCATACCGCGCGAGCGGGACGCGGAGTGGCCTTTTGCAGTGTGGAAATGGCTCCTGAAGCTATTGGGATGCGCGCAGTGAGTCAGATGATCGAGTGGCCGCTCGGAAAGATGAAGGCTTCGGTTAACGACCCGGTGATTGAGCAGGCCCTTAAGGACATGACGTCATGGCCCTTGCGGGTCATTGACGCCAATGGTGCCAGTGTCGGCGACTTGCAAGCGGCGGTCGCTCGAGCCGAGCTTCAGGGCCCCCGCTGCGATGTGGTGGTGGTCGATTACTTGCAACTGTTGCGGCAACCCCTGAAGCTCGGCAACCGTGAGCAAGAAGTCGCGCGGATGGTCGCGGATTTGAAAGGGTGGGCGCGACGGGATCATCGCTTGGTGGTGGTGCTCACGCAGTTGAAACGCACAGTGGACGAGCGCCCGGACCGCCTGCCTACCTTGTCGGACTTACGCGAGTCCGGTTCGCAGGAACAAGATGCCGACGTCGTCGTGTTGGTCCATCGGACGACCACGGAAGAGAGCGGCTTGATTGTGGCCAAAAACCGCAATGGCCCGACGGGCGCGGTGCCTGTGCGCTGGCACGGACCGACTATGCAATTCTATCCGCGGGGCTTTTAGCGGCATTCGGATGTTTATGAAAGGACGGATGACTCATGTTTTCCTTTGAATCCGTTACCTCGCCGACAAAACTCAACATCGCGTTGTGGGGACCGAGCGGCGCGGGTAAAACCTATACCGGGCTGGCAATCGCACATCAGCTTGGCTCACACGTGGCCGTCCTCGACACCGAGCACCGCGCCTCCAGTTTATATACCGCCAGATTTCCGGCTCACATCGCCTCGCTCGAACCACCGTTTGGTCCTGAGCGCTACATCGAAGCAATTCAGGCGGCGGAAACTGCGGGGTACGACGTGTTGGTAGTGGATTCGTTGTCGCCGGAGTGGGACGGGCCGGGCGGATGCTTGGCCTTAGTGGCCGACGCCAGAAAACGGGGTGTGAAAAGTCATCATGCCTGGAATGATGTGACGCCTCGCCACGAAGCGTTGTTAGGGGCTATTAACCGGACGCGTCTATCCATCGTGGTGACGCTGCGAGAAAAACCCCGGGTGATAGTCGGAACGGGCGATAACGGCAAGACCAATGTGCAAGAGGGTGCGCCTACTCCGGTAACGCGAGAGCGATTCGAATATGAGTATGACTTGGTTTTGCATTTGGATGGCCAACATCGAGCTACGGTTATGAATTCGAGATTTTTGAGCATGCCTGAGGGCGCGCATTTCCCCGCGGACGGATCGCTTTTGGATCGTGTCCGGATGGGGCTTAAGGTGGATGGTAACCGTTCGGTGGAGGTGACTGGATAGTGGGCGAGGAAACGGAAATCAACTTTGAGTGGAACGCGAAAGATGTCAGCTTAATGCTGGCGTTGGTGGAATACACCCGCGCTATGTGGTCAAATCCGGAATATCCCAGGCGCGCGGAGATGCAGGAACTATGGTTCAAGTTAAATCAAGCGTGGGCCCAGATGAAGGTGGCGTGGGAGAGAAGGCCGGATAACGTCAGCGCGTAATGGGGGGATGAAAGCGTGCGGACTTGGCGCGACGCGCGGGAAGCAGGCGTCTCCCTATATGTGACGCCACAAGGTCAGTTGCGACTGAAGCAGCAGGGGTTGAGTGCAAACGATTTGAACGACCTTCGGCAACACCGTGCAGCGATCGCTGCCGAGTGGCTCTGGAGTTTGTCACAAATCCCGCCTGTGCTGGACTGGGATGAGGCGATTGCAGAACGAGTGTTGACTGTCGCTGTTGACTTCGCGGCGGGTCCGGGTTTTCCGCCGGGAGTGGATTGGGGCGCTGTCAATCGCGCTGATAATGCTCTGCACGCAGCGTGGCAGAAACATAGTCTGCCGGATGTTATTGAGGCGGCCCGCGCATGGGTAATCGCCGTATACGAACTTTGGGAGACCGCCTGCGAGAAGGCGGTCTCGTGATTGGAGATGACAGGGGATGGACGACGCACGACCGATTGAGCGCTCGGCGCGAACTATGTGGAAGTCGGCGATTGGGCAGATGCAACGCCAATTTAGCACATGGGTGGGGCACCCCATTACCTTGACGGGACCGCAGTTTAACACCGGCCGCCACAAGCTCGGTACGAATACAGGGTGGATTGATTATGTCACGCCACAAGGGTTCGGTTTTGGATGGGAGGCCCCGGGAGCGTGGGGTCAGGAACATCCCTCCGTTCTGCGAGTCTTTGTGGCATGGACTGACCTTTGGGCGAGCACTGATCGGACCCAACTGGAAGGCGTCATGGCGACGAAGACACCGCTGGGTACGCTGGATATTGACCTCGCCCAATGGGTGAGCGATTGGGCAGCTAACACGATGGCTCGGCTGCCAGTTTTCGCCTCCAACCGCACACCGATTCACTACAGCATCGCTGGGCAGAAAGGGGCAAACGACAGTGATCGACTTTCAAAGACTACGTTCGAACGTGGACTTGGTATCGCTGATCGGACAGCGGGTGTCCTTGAAACGTCAAGGACAGCGCTGGTGGGGGCTGTGCCCGTTTCATAGCGACAAAAACCCGAGCCTTGAGGTATCCCCGACATATCACGTTTGGAAGTGTTGGGTGTGTGGCGCGAGCGGCGATGCGGTGGATTGGGTCCGCATGACGGAAAATTGTACGGTCGTCGAAGCCATTCACCGACTATCGGGCATGGAAGAACGACCCCGGCCTGCACCGCGTCTCCTTGATCCCTATCCCATCGCTGCACGAGCTACTCGCCATTTGGCCTACCAAGCGTTGTTGGAGGCGGCTGGGTTGTCGGATGCGCACCGCGAGGCGCTGTTAGCACGGGGATTATCTCTCGAAGCGATTGAGCAAGCTGGGTACGCGTCAATGCCGCGTGGTTCGCGAGCAGGCTTGCTATCCAAGATGCAAGAGGCGATCCCCGATTTGCGGGGTGTGCCTGGGGTGTCGCATCGTCCGGATCGCAACCGCTGGCGGTTGGCAGGCGCCCCGGGGCTTTTGGTTCCGGTTCGTGATCGACGGGGACATATCCAGGCCTGTCAGGTTCGTAGTGACAGTCCTGGCTCTCGCTATCAATGGCTGACGTCAGCTCCTCACGAACCCGGTTGGACCGGAACCTCGCCGGGGACTCCATTCCACGTGGCGGGTCAGGCACATATCCGCCGGTCCGCCACGTGGTGGCTTACAGAGGGGCCGCTGAAGGCTGATGTGACGTCCTTCTTTGTGAAGGCGCCGGTGATGGGGATCCCTGGAGTGTCGCTCTGGGCGCGGGTGGGTCAGGCGCTATCCCAATGGCATCCCGGTTCAGTGATTTTAGCATTTGACCAGGATTCGTCGCCGGATACTCGGGCTCGCGTAGCACAATTCCAAGAACAGCTCGGCGGACTTTTGGCGGGGGTGGGGATACGGGTGTTCATTGCGCATTGGCCGGAAGGCCCCAAGGGTATTGATGATGCCCTTCAAAGCAACGCCAAACTCAAGATTGATCGGTGGAAGCCCGAGGTTCCAGGGGCCGCTGGTATTTAAAACTCCGACGCCCAAGACAGACAACAAAGGATGCGATGCTATGCACAGATTTGGGTTGGTCGCTGGGATGCGCCCATGCGTTTAACCGACGAACAAAAACAGCTGGTTCACGCGCAAGGCCGGGTCATCGTCGGCAATGCGTATGCGGGGACTGGTAAAACTTCCACCTTAGAAGCACGAACGCGGGCGCACCCCGCGGTGCGGACTCTTTATCTTGTGTTTAACAAATCGGTGCGCAATGAGGCCAAAGCCCGTTTTCCCCGTTGGGTCAAAGTCTCCACTGGTCACGGCGCCGGATATGGGAGCGCCGGGAAGGTATATGCGGACAAACTGGCGGACAGCATCAACCCATGGCAATTGGCGCAGTCTGGTGTGTTGTCGAAAGTTCCAGCGGGCGCGGAGGCGATTTGGGCCGACGCAGTGCTTCGGACGCTACAGAACTACTTGGGGTCGCCGGATGCCGAAATCCACCCGAAACACGTGCCCCTGGGCCCGGCCGATTGGTCGGGGCCTTTTGCTTGGGCCGATCCCGTAATGTTGGTGAAAGATACTCGCCGCCTCTGGCGTCGTATGCGAGATCCTCAAGATATGACCATCGGGATGTTGCACGATGGCTATCTGAAGCAGTTTGTCCTCAGTCAGCCTAAGCTTCCGTACGACGCCATTATGTTCGATGAAGCCCAAGATGCCAATCCGGTCTTGTTACAGCTGGTGGGAATGCAAACCCAGGCTCAGCAAATCTACGTCGGCGACCCATTTCAGGGGATTTACGGATGGCGTGGTGCGGTGAACGCGATGGAACGGATCCGCGCAGACCAAACGCTGCGGCTGACGGCGTCATTTCGGTTCGGAGCCAATATTGCCGATACGGCAACACGGATGCTTCGGTGGTTCGATCGGTCGCTTCCGCCGCTGCGCGGCCTCGCTTCAAATCCTGGGCAGGTGTACGCGGGCGTCGGTGAGGCCCCGGTGACATTTCTGGGACGGTCCAACAGTCGTTTGTTTGGAGCGGCGGTTTCGGCTCTCGATAAGAATCCGAACACCCAATTGGATTGGATCGGCGGGATAGACGGCTATCGGTTGGATTGGCTTGAGGACACGGCGCGGCTTTGGCAAAACGAGCCGGTGAAGTCACCGTTCCTGCAGCTCTTTCGCGACTTCGACACGCTCCAAGATTATGCCGAAACGGTCGAGGATGTGGAGTGGCTCGGGCGGTGCCGTGCGGTGGAACGCTGGGGTGCACGTTTGCCCGGGCTGATCCGGCGGGTGAAAGCGGCTTCCCGGGATCCGGAACGTGCGACGGTGCGGCTGTCGACCATTCACAAGGCCAAAGGATTGGAGTGGCCCCATGTTGTCATCTTGGATGATATGGCGTCTCTGAACGATGACTTGACGCCGGAAGACCAGCACCTCTGGTACGTGGCCATCACGCGGGCGACTGAGCGGCTGGGTATTCCTGAGGACGCCTTGGCACGCCTACGACGAAAGGAGGGTCCACCGAGTGGAGAACTGGTGGAGCGTTTGGGAGTCTGAATGCCAGCGCGTACTCGACACCTACGACTTGGGGTGGGCGCCCATCCTGGATGGTCGTACGGCGGTGGCCTGCTGGGAGGAAGATGGCGTGCCTCGGGTGATTATTGATCGTCCGATTGCCGAGGCGATGGTCGATCGCGACGCAGGATTCATGCTGCGGCCGTGGATTCAAGAGGCTGTTTGTCGCTATCGCGAGGAAGGCGGTGTGGTCACCGTGCCGTTACCGCGACGGTGGCGTCGGATCCGGCAAGAATGGCTCAAAAGCCAAGGGGTGGCGTCATGACCCGAGACTATGCGGAAGCGGTGAGTTCAAAGAAGCTGACGGAATCCGAGGTTATGGAGCAGCATCGCAATCTGGTGATGTGGGTTTATAACCGCATGCGCCATCGCCTGTCTGATGCGGCTGAGCCTGACGACTATCTGCAGGAAGGATATGTCGGGCTGCTTCTCGCCTGGAGAAAGTGGAACCCGGATCGAGGCGAATTCTCAACCTATGCAGTTTCAATCATTCGTCGCGCGATGCTGCTGACCGACCGACGCGTGCGCCGACAACTGGGATATCACGTGTCGTGGGAACAGGGCATTGGGAGCGACGCGGAAGTCACGATTGGCGACACAGTGGCCGATGAGCACTCCGCGGCGGACCTGTCGTGGGCCGAGTGGAGCACGGTCGACTGGAATGCTGTCGCTCGGCGTATTTTGACGCGTGCGCAGTATCGAGTCTGGCGTGCGTACTTAACGCGGACGGTTGAAACAGCCCGAGAACTGAGTTGTGAGCTCAACATGCCCAAGTCGACGGTGCAACATCATTTGAGTAATGCCCAGGCGCGTTTTCGGGCATGGCGCGATAATCCCCACGCCACATTCCGGCAGCCGGGTCGGCAAGCGATGCCGGAACTCCAGCGCCGGGCGCGAGCGGAGGCGATGGGGCGCTATATGGTAAGTCGACAGGCTTCGTTGCAGGAAACGGGGCAAGCCTTTGGAGTTGGGGCTCATCTAGTCGAAAAGGAGTTGCGGCGTCTAAACCAGTGGAATCCGGGGCTGAGGGCTTTAGTCGAAAGCGTGTTCAATGACCGACGATCACGGAGGCCGCAGCGGCAGTCGGGTTAGCGGCGCGCGCCTATTTATAGAGAGAGTTTTTAAAGGAGGAATTAACGATGATGTTTATGACGTATCCCGATGGCACGCGTGAGATTCATGATCAGGGGTTGGTGATTCGGGTTTCGCAAGGCAAGGTTGTAAAAGGCGAGTTGAAGCTGGTGGCGGGAGAACCTCCCATAAAGATTGATGTAGAGCCCGGGGATCCTAAAGGCATCGGGTATCTTTGGCAGAAGCGGACCCAAAAGAAGTGGATTGAACAAACGCAAGGCCTCGAGCCTGTGTTGACGGAGTCGGGTTCTGTCTGGTGGCCGGCGGTTGAGTTGGCGCCGTCGGAGGCGGCTTCGTGATTGGATCTTTAGGAATGCTGGCAGTGGTTATCGTCATGGTGGGTGCCATCGTGCAACAGCACGACAAGGAGCGTGATGAGCATGCCGTATTGGATATGGAACAGCCTCATCGGAACGTGGGTGCCCATTAGCACCCGCACGGCATCGCACCCATACAGTGGGTCCTGTACGCAGGGGAGCAAGCGCTGGCGCTTGGGTTCGTGATCGACTCTGTCGAACTTCACAATAAAGGAGGTACCTCAAATGGCCGCTGATGCCATCGCCGCCCAGTGCTCCCAGAGCGTGGGAACCCGGCGTAATAAGCCATTGGTCATACTGCAACAAGTCATAGTCTGTCCTACTCGCAAACCACTAGCCATGCATGGTGTAGGCATGTCCTCTTTCAAAAAACGCTTGGAGGTGATGGCGGAGATAGTCCCGAATTTCGTGGAATTTGAGGTTAGCGATTCCCCCGAGAGTCTGGTTGAATAAAAGGTGCCAACCACAATATTCAGCCACAGGAGGAAT
>JAKAAL010000133.1 GCA_021802375.1 Bacillota bacterium
ACGGACTTTCTGGAGGACCCATGAACCCTCGCGCGCTCTGGAACTTACTGCAGCAGCATCCTGACATACGTCGCCTATGGATCGCGGAAACCGCTTCAAGCTTTGGCGATTACTTCTTTTGGATCGCCATGATGTGGCTAATATACACCCGCACCGGCTCGGGCTTAGCGACCGGATTGATGTCCGTCTCGGCAGTTCTTCCGATGGTCTTGTTAGGTCCCTTGTTTGGTGTCGTTTCCGATCGATGGAATCGCAAGCGGATGATGCAACTGGCCAATCTGTTACAGGCCCTGTTAGCGGGACTCTTGGCCATTGCCCTTCTGTACGGGATGAAGACCCTGTGGCCTCTCTATGTCATTACCGCACTCTTGGAGACCACAAATGTCGTCTATCGGCCGGCCAGATCCGGGATATTTCCGGACCTCGTAGGCCCCGACCAACTCTTAAGAGCCAACTCGCTCTTTAGCAGTTCTCGCCAAGGAGCTCGGCTCATCGGGTCCATTAGCGGCGGATTGGTGATGGCGACGTTTGGTCCAGTTCCAGCCATTGGCTTCGATGCCTTCATGTATGTCTGCGCCGCATTCTGTATCACAGGGATCTCCTATCGAAAGCCTCCGGTGGGTCCTGTCGACTCAAAGGGGCCCAAGCGCTCTCAATGGCAGGAATTTTGGCTCGGATGGGATTGGCTTCGCCAACATCCGATGTTGTTGACCCTCACCGCCATAGGTATGTTAAGTAACGTGGCGTTGGGTCCCGCTAACGTCTTAGCCCCCATGCTTATCCGTACCACGTTGCATAGTACCGCTGCCGGTCTCGGGGTTTTTGATGCGGCCATTGGCGTGGGGATTATCCTGGGCGGACTCATTATCGGCAGCCTATCGATCCAACGGGTCGGCCTGGTATTTTGCTGCGCCTTAGGTCTCGAGGGACTGGCCATGTCAGTCATTGCATGGGCCCCCAATCTACCGGTAGCGGATCTGGGGAATTTGCTTTTTGGTATCGGACTCGTTCTAGCAGAGGTTCCCGCCAGCACCATGCATCAACGCATGGTACCCGGTCCGATGCGGGGACGCGTCTCATCTATGACCGCCATGATTTCAGGGTTTGCCATCCCAATTACCTACGGCGGAGTGGGATGGTTCGGAGACCTGGTGGGTGCACGCGGAAGTTATTTAGGGGCCGCCCTGTTATTAGCATGCTGCATGACACTGGGATTCCTGGTTCGGCAACTACGATCGTTCCACATGGCAGGCATCGAGATTCCGGACACCCAACTAGCCGGAACAAAAGTAGGCTCCAATCTCTGATGGGTCCAGACTTTCCCAGGGGAGCCGTAAGAACATCTAGATAAGCTGCACCAAACGTTCCCGACGTTCCTCATATTCTGCAGGGGTAATGACACCGCGATCCATCAGGTCTTTCAACTCCGATAACTGTGTGAGCGCAGAACTCGCCGTGTGGGTCGCCAGTAGCGCGGTATTATACTTCTGATTGAACCTTGCCTCCGACATGGCCAGGTAGACAATTCCTTCGATAAAACCAACAAAACTCGGAATTAAGGTCCATGAAAAGATAAGGTAGAGAATGCCTTGACCGATCTTTCCCAGATAAAACTTGTGGATGCCAAACCCGCCGAGAAAGATCCCAAACAATCCGGCTAAAATCTTATTACGCATCGGCTCTCCCCCTTTTCAAAATCAGCGCTTGCTGTCTCGGTCGCGCCCTTTACGCTTTACCAAAATCCATGCCGAGCGATCGATCTAGAGTCTAATCTTCGGCTGAAGATGTTAAGGTACGCGGTTCTACGATAACGGGGTTCCTGCTGCACCACTCCGAAGGATCGTTGTCGCCCGTTCGATAAGGGCATGGATCATCGCGGGTTCGGGATCTTGATGGGAAAATTCTCGGGGTGCCTGTCCCGGCATTGCCAAGAACAGTTGTCCCGCACCCGGTCCGTAAAATTGGGCAATACGAGATTTCCCATATCCTGTCCACCGCGCATGCCAGTCCGCACTGGCGTCGTGCCAAGACGACCAATACCCGGGCCGTTCGAGAATGTAAACGTCTAACGTCCATGCCCCATTAGAAAATCGACGGAGGTCATTCGCCAGCTGATCACAGACCGGCGCTAGATGAAACTTCACGAGATTCCACAGACTTTCGGGATCGATCGCTCCCTCTAACGGTACCCGGTCTCCGGCGTCAGCCAGTCGGTCCAATGCTTCACGCAGAGCATCGTGGGGCTCCATCATCGAGAATCGCCTCCGTTCCGTGTCGGACCCTAGTTTGTATTTTCATATTCGCCACAAGTCCCGTTTTTCCTTCGTCTGATCGGTATTAGGACTCACTAAGTTCGGTAACCGGTACGCTATCCATGACATGGTCGGGTCTACTGAGTGGCGCCAAGATAGGCCCTAGAACTATGGGGCGGGGTTCCGCGACTTCGTCGATTCTCCATACACCCGATCCGAAAATCCCTAAATCGCCCACAGATAATGACGACCGCTCCCTAGAGCCCCGTTACAGGTCCCCCGCCCATTTTCCGGCTGCATCCCTAAGGGTCTTACCCGATAACAAATTTCGCTGTAGTAAGGGGCTCGGACAACTGCGGTTGTACTTTCCGATCTGCATATTAATGGCTGCAATCCGTTCTTCTAAGGCCGCAAGGTCGTTTCTGTCGAGCAAGCTTAGTGCGGTCTTTATGTCCTGATAGATCTCTTGCCGGAGACGCAGCCAAGGCGGCAATAAATGGTTTTGTTCCATGATGTGGTCGGCAATATTGAAGTTCGGTTTAAGGTTTAGCCGCTTCCCTTTGCCGGGCAGATCCGTAAAAGTCCCCAGGTCTTCTTGTTCTCGGACTACATCGTCCATCCAGTCGTTACCGAGGCTTGGCATGGGAGGGACCGCTTTGGGGATCTTCATCTGGCCCGAGTGATCTTCGTGGTCCTTCATTAGTATTTGCTCCTTTTCTTGGGCGTTTCGTTTGCGACAGCGTCAGGCGAGAGTCATCCTCCTGCCATGCCTATACGCCATCTATGGGTAGCCAGACGATCCTGTCATTCATCGCCGAGCCGCACATGGCCTTTAATAAGATTACGCGCGATGATGTAGCGTTGAATTTCATCCGTACCGTCGAATATCCGAAATAAGCGCACTTCGCGATACCAGCGTTCTATCGGGAGATCTTTGGTGTACCCCATTCCGCCATGAATTTGCAGGACACGGTCCACCACTTGATTCGCCATGTTCGCGCCATAGAGTTTGGCGATCGAGGATTGGTGCCGGTTGTCACGGCCCTGGTCGTCGAGCCAGGCCGCGTGATAGGTCATCCATTTCGTCGCCTCAATTTCTACCGCAGAATCCGCGATCATCCACTGAATCGCTTGCCGTGAAGCGAGGGGTTCTCCAAACGTTTGACGCGCCTTGGCATGCTCAATGGCCATTTCTAACAGCCTTTCCGCAGCCCCTATGGCACGAGCGGGAATCCCCCACCGTGCCGCACCAATCCAACGCATCGCCAAATCAAACCCATGGCCTTCTTCCCCAAGAATGTTGGTGTCTGGCACTCGCACCTCGTCAAAGACCAACGCTCCCGGATCCCATTCCCCCATCGTATGGATCGGCGTTGAACGCCAGCCCATATCCCGATCGACCAGGAAGCAGGTGACGCCCCCATGGGCTCCTTTAGCCGGGTCGGTCACGGCAAAGACCATGGCAAAATCCGCCTCATTGCCATTGGTAATGAAAATTTTCTCACCGTTCAATACCCAGTGCCGGCCATCTCTTCTAGCGGTCATGCGGATGTTACCGGCGTCGGATCCTGCACCAGGCTCCGTTAAGGCAAAACAGGAACGGCGTGTGCCTTCGATCGTGGGCATGAGGTAACGTTCTTTTTGCTCCGCATTGGCGGCATAGAGAATATTGTCGGCAGAACCTCCAAATCGAAACGGCACGAAGGTTCTCCCGGTTTCCACATAGGTTAAGGCTAGGGCCAAGGATCCGAGGGCCGCGCCTCCGTAAGACTCCGGCGTGTTGATCCCCCAGAACCCAATCGCTCGCGCTTTTTCTTGTAGCTGCTTCATCGTTTGGTCGCTGAGCCCCGGTCGTCCCTCGCGCTCATTTTTCAGGACCATGGGCTCTAGCGGCATCACCTCTTTAGCAATAAACGCCCTGACCGTGTCTCGAATTAGGCGTTCTTCATTACTTAAGGAAAAGTCCACAGGAATTCACCTCTTTTAACTTTTAGTGAGAATTAGGTACGTCGCCCTAGGCTGAAGTCCCACCATCCACGACAATAATGGATCCGGTCATGAAATCGGATGCCTGAGACGCTAAAAGTACCACGATGCCCTTAATGTCATCTTCCCTACCGAACCGTCTGAGGGGTGTGGCGTTCAATATTTCTTCACCCCGATAGGCAATGAGGCCCTGCGACATTTTGGTGGGAAAGAAGCCCGGTGCGATCGCGTTGACTTGGATGCCATGAGGTCCCCACTTCTGCGCTAAGTCCCGGGTCATGGTAATGACTGCCCCCTTACTACTGTTATACGCCAAGGCATCCATGATGCGCGGATCAATGCCTCCGAGGCCTGCCACCGAGGCGATGTTGATAATTTTGCCATGACCTTGTTGCAACATCACTTTTCCTACGGCCTGTGCCATGAGGAACGTTCCCGTAACGTTGACCTCAAACACCTTTTTCCATGCCTCCAGCGGCATTTCTTCTGGTGGCGCGCCCCAACTTGTCCCGCTATTATTGACCAAGATATCGATCGCGCCGAAATTGTCTTGTGCGGCGCTCACGGCGGCTGCCACGTCATCCGGGGCCGTCACATCCAGCTTTAGGGTGACCACCTTGGTTCCAAGCGGTTCCAGAAGGTCTCGGGTTTCTTCTAATACCTCTAGATGCCTCGCTCCCAGCACTAGGTTGGCACCGGCTTCAGCCAACGCGATAGCCATATAGCGACCGAGACCCCGTCCACCCCCGGTCACCAGAGCCGTTTTACCTTGCAACGAAAACAATTCTTGAATGGTCATCGTCTTTCCTCCCATACGTATATCCTGATACAATGCGATAGGTATTGATGGTAATCATAAGAGAGCCCGCGATCTTCTCTTAGGTGTCGGGACCGGGCCAAGATCCTCCAGGAAAGTCTTCATTCCGGTCATGCGCCAATCTCATCGTATCCTATGATCGCTGACGATGACCAGTAATTCTCGAACGATTCAATCATCGACACAGAACCTTCTAATGAATGCTGATGTACTTAACGAAAGGACGACGTCATGAACGGCTTATCGTATTTAGAGCGACAAGAACTGATAAACATATTCAAACGAATGTTTAGAGAGCCGCGTCGACTATTAATGTGGGCACCGCTAATCATCTTGGTGATGAGGTTAGTCATCCCCCATCCAAGTGGACCGCTGGCCCCATCAACGTTTGAGTTATTGTTACGAGGACTCTCTATTCTCTTAGCCGTCGTTCTCCTGGCCCGACTCGGTTTCCCTTCCGAGCCCTTGTACATGGCTGAACCAGCGGATTTGGTTTTTATCTTGCCCGCCCCGTTAACGGCCTGGCAACTGATGCTCCGTCGGCATTGGGTGACGCTCTCGATGCATTTCAGGGCGTTATTGGGACTGATCTACGTGGCAGCTTTTATCCTCCCCGTCAGTTTCGGCCAGGGTCTTCTCATTCTCGCCTTCGCCATGGTCTATGCGATTTGCTTTGACCAAGTGGGACTGATTGCTTACCGATTATGCCGAGCCCGAATCCCGATGCCGCTTTTAGGGCGCATCGCCGCAGTGGGTTACCTCATCTACGCCGCATGGCCGCTCGTTCATGATCGGGGCTCCTTCACCTATCTATTAGGGGCCCTACGTCTGGGATGGCTTGGCGATTGGGTTTTCCGAGGGTTGCGTCTCGGATCGTGGACGCTCTTGTGGGTGGCGGTGGTTCTTCTACTGGCTGCCATCACCCTGGTGTCGGCGCCGGCTATTCATGATGTGGACATCCATCGTGTCCGGCTCCGTGCCTTGGTGCGCCAAGCACGCCGTGGCGAATCGTCCAACGTGGAAGTCGTACGCGCCCGGGCTGCGGACCGGATGCAGCGCAGGGGAAAAGTGGAACTGAAAACGACCTTTAGGTTTCGGGGTCAAGGCTACATTGCCCTCGCCGAAGCCAAAATGGTGATGGCGCTTCGCGGCTTAAGATCCCGATGGGTCCCCGTACTCCTCGCCATCGTCGCCCTCGGAGGAGGACTCCTGGTGTCCCATTTCGGTTCCCAAGGCGCCGTTTCTGCCCTCATATTTTTAAGCTATATCAGCATGTTCGGACTGGCGACGGGCCCCTTGATGATGGTCCATCCGCTTCTCGTTGGTGCTCCGCGCAGGCCTGGCCTACTCTGGGCCGAAGAAATACCGACCCTAGTAACCTGGCTTGGTTTTTACCTGCTCCTGTGGACCGTCGCTACGGTCTCGGGATTAGATTCTCAAATTACCTTGAATGGCTACGCCTGGATCATTGCGTTTCAAATCGTCATGGCCGCCTGGCGCCTCTTTCTTTGGAGTCTCTTCCCGGAAACTAGCCTCCGTTACACAGTTGGCCGTGTCGTGTCCATATTGGGCGGTCTCGTAGCGGCCGCGATCCCGTTACTAGGGATGTTGCTCCCCTTCCCATGGGGTATTCCGGTAACCTTGGCCATGGCCATCGCGGAATCTTGGCTGATCAATGGGATGACATTAAAGCGCATGACGTGGGCGATTTCCCATTCTCGTGTCGCCGGACAAGAATAGAGGAGTGATGTTATGTTAAGGGTTAATCAACTGTCTAAACACTATGGCCCCAAGATCGCTTTGGAGCCGTTGACCTTTGATGCAGCCCCCGGCCATATTCTCGGACTCGTCGGCCCCAATGGTGCCGGAAAAACCACCACCATTTCCTGTTTAGCGGGCATCCTGCGACCGGACACCGGTCGGATTCTTTGGAACGACAAAGACTTAGTCCAGCAACCCGGGGTCGTTAGCCTCATCCCGGAGTCCCCCGAGGTGTATCCGCTGCTAACCGTTTACGAACACCTGGAATTTACGGCACGCCTTTTTAAATTGCCCCCGACATGGCGGGAGGACGCCGGCCAAAGGCTGAAGGAAATGGACCTCGAGGTCCACCGCAACACCCTCGGCAGTGCACTGTCGAAGGGCCTGCGGCAACGGCTTTTGCTGGCTTGTATGGCGCTCCGCCGAGCCCAAGTACTCCTCGTTGACGAACCCATGATTGGTCTCGATCCTAAGGGACAGCGCGACATCAAACACCTCTTAAGCCAATTCAAGACCGACGGAGCGGCCATCGTGCTTAGCTCGCACCAACTAGGATTAGTCGAAGAACTCGCGGATGACGTCATCAGTTTGAACCACGGGACCTTAGTCGCCCGAGGCTCGATCGAAGAACTCCGAAAGACGGGTGCATCCCAGGGCTCGTCCCTCGAAGAGTTATTCTTTCAGTACACGGGATCCGATGGGACGACGACTTCGTCGTAACCAATTCCCGGGAGGGTGGCAAAATGCATACCATTGAAGACCCCGAAATAGCCGGCCAAGATTTGTCCCCACTGTTTAGAGACACCTATTGCAGTCAACAATTGATACCGGTCCAGCATCCGGGTCAAGCCAACTGGGTTTGGCGGGTCGATACCACCGATGGACCGTATATTGTACGAACTAGCCGATTTGCCGATCCCCCGGATGAAGACTTTTGGCAAGGGGCTTTGCGCCTTTTCGGCGCCAATACCGCATCCTTACAGGGGATGCTCTGGGCCGAACGGGTACTAAGGCCCGTTTCTCCGCTTCCCTTACCGAAAATTCTGCGTCAAGAACAATGGCAAGGCCGACGATATCTCATTGTAGAATATTTATCTGGTGAATCTCTCCCCGCGTTTACCCAGCTCTCTCCGGCGGGAATGAGAGCGTTTGGTGCAGCGCTGGCAACGATTCATGGTGGAGGTGAGGCCAAAGGTCTGAGACTTTATCCGTCGCGTTCTTTTCCCATTATGGCCCAGCCCGTCATGGAGTATTTGCTTCACCGCTTTTATGCAAAAGATACGAGATGCCACCAGATCTGGGAAACGCTTCTACGCCACTGGGACCGATTATCCACCGAGGACTTTTGGTCACCCATTCTCCTCGATATGGATCCGAGTCAGTTCCTGACGGACGGGCAGCAGATTACGGCACTGGTAGATACGGAACTCTATGTCATGGCTCCCCGCCAGTTAGAACTCGTGGGGCTTGAGTATCTTTTGGACGCACCCTATGCCGACCTCTTTCGCCAAGGCTACGAGACGATTTCCCCGCTACCCGACCTACAATCGGTTCGACCGGCTTATCGATTCTTATTGCGACTCATGTCGTTTCAGGGAGCCGTCGATTGGAATCTATGGATGAATCACCCTACCCGATTTTGACAAGAGAACCGTGGGTATCAGAGGGCTTACTGACAGCAAGCCCCGTAGAGATCACTATTGGTGAGATGGACGTGAAGCCGTTTTGTATCGCGGCGACATCACTGCCGGGCTCAATGGCGTCTTCCGAGATTTCACGCGTAAAGGCGACAGAGGATCCGTCGACCAAGGAAATACGGTCGTCATACCACGGCCCATTCACCGAGGTGACGACAGACGATAGCCCCCCATTCATGGGAAAATTTACGTTATACAATGTACCCGGAGTCGACAACGCTCGCGGCACCATCGTTCGTAAATATGCTGATAGTAACTCTGATACCGCTTCGCCATTAAAATTTTCCGTAGA
>JAKAAL010000134.1 GCA_021802375.1 Bacillota bacterium
TCCCGTAGCCACAGTCAAAGCGATTGGGCTCGGGATTGTCGCGTCGTTGTTCTTTGCATCGACATTTGTGCTGAATCGGGTGATGCGGGTCGATGGATCAAGTCTTTGGTGGATTAGTGCCCTCCGCTATTTCTTTACGGTGCCATTTTTAATCGCCATAGTTTGGTGGCGTCAAGGACTTAAAGCTCTTTGGGTCGAAATCTGGTCACATCCATGGCCATGGATTTTATGGGGGAGCATTGGTTTTGGTCTTTTTTATTTGCCGTTGACATGGGTGGCAGGATGGGCACCGGCCTGGTTGGTTGCCAGTAGCTGGCAGCTTACCATTATAGCGGGGAGTCTTTTGGTGCCCTTCATGGGTGGTGAAGGGCCCGAGGACCGGACCTTACCGCTTGCTTCTCTGATTCCTTCAATCGCAATCCTATTGGGCGTGGGTCTGGCCGAGGTTTCGGCGGCTCATGGTAGTAACCCGAGAATCTGGTGGGCTCTCTTGCCCATTTTGGTAGCGGCCTTCGCGTATCCTCTAGGGAATCGCCAGATGATGCGGTATTGCCGCCAGCGAGGTCGCTTTGATGTGTACCAACGCACACTGGGGATGACACTAGGAAGTCTCCCTTTTTGGCTGGTGGTGGCGGTGATTGGAGCCTTACGGTCTGGAGTGCCGACCCTGTCGGAAACGGTAGACACCTTATTGGTGGCGCTATTGTCAGGCGTGGTGGCCACTTTGTTGTTTTTTGCAGCCACCGATCGGGCTGAGGGACGGGCGGTCTGGCTGGCTCGCATTGAAGCCACTCAGTCGATGGAAATCGTGTTTACGGTGCTGTTGTCGAGCCTTATCTTTGGCGCGGGCTGGCCGACGCCGCTCGGGGTTTTGGGGTTGGGATTCATTGTGATCGGAATGGTGTGGCATAGTGGATTGAGACGGCAGAGAAAAATAGACGCTGGCGGTAATATTGCGCTGTGACCCGGTCCCACCTGAAGCGCTCTAATAAAGGGGCGCAGCGCCATGGGTCGTAAGGCCCGGGGAGCGAATTTCGTGACGTGTTACCGGTGTACCCTTCCAGCACCATCGACGGGAATAGGTTTACGCCCTGGAGATCCCGCGCTATGGGCACCGGTATGCCAACCCCGCGATTTTTGGTAGGATTAATTGACAGTAACACGATGGGCGTTAAGCGGGAGGACGATGGCGATGAACGGCGAAACCGGGTCGATTCCGGATATCACGTTGAAGGTTGACGCATCGGGGTTAAAGTGCCCGATGCCCGTAATTCGGGCCAAAAAGGGCATCTCGAGCGTGGCAGTAGGACAAGCAATTGAGCTCGTGGCCACGGATCCGGGCGCTATGGCCGACTTTAAGGCATGGACCCGATCTACAGGTAACGAGTTAGTGATGGCGGAGCAAAACGGGGAGGTACTGCGATTTGTGATTCGCCGACTGAAATGAAGTCGACCCATAAAAAGATTCACGAACGGTTTATCTGGGCCCGGTAGGGAGAGCGTTGCCAGGGGTGACAGAGTTTACCCCCGAGGCTTGTAACATTTTTGTAACGAAAATGGTGTATAGTATTTTTTCGGACAGGACAAACCAGAGCGAATGCCGATGAAAGGAACGGTGCGACGTGATGAAACGAAAAAATTTGGGGATGGCGATTGGCGCCGTGAGCCTAATGACGGTTATTGCCGGATGTGGTACCGCGGCCAAATCCGCAAGTAGCACACCCGTGGCCACCGTTCAAAATGTACCGATTACTCCGGCGCAGTTGGCGAATTTTGTCTCGATGACAGAGTTTTTCCAGGGCCAGTCGTTGCCGGCCACCGCTCAAGAAAAATCTTTAGAGGTGAAGGCACTGGTTCAGCAAACCGCAGTGAATCAATGGGCCTTAGCGCATCATCTCATTACGCAAAAGAAGGCATCGAGCCAGGCCAAGTCGATTATTTCGAGCCAAATTGAGTCGCAGGTCGGAGGGGCCAAAGGGCTCACCAGTCTTTTGAAGTCGAAAAAATTGAGCATGGGCACTTTAGACTCTTATGTGACCGACCAAATGATCACGCAGAGCGCTTTCACCTATGCGACCAAATCAGTAAAAGCACCAACTACGGCGCAAGAACAAACCTATTACAACCAGAACAAGTCGACTTTCGCCAACCCGCCGCAGGACGAAATCAATGACATTGTTGTTAAGACTCAGACTCAAGCCAAGTCAATTTTGAGTCAACTCTCTCATGGCGGGAATTTTGCGCAACTTGCTAAGAAAGATTCCACATCTTCGACCGCAAAAAGTGGCGGTAGCCTAGGCTATCTGCCCGTGAGTCCCACGGGGGGCATGTCACAAGGGATGTATACCGCGGTGCAGTCCATGAAAACGGGTCAATACTCCACCTATCATGGGTCTCAAGGATATCATGTGATTCAATTGGTGGCGACCAAACCAGCCAGTACGCAGGCTTTCTCTGCCGTGCAGAGTCAGATTAAGCAGAGCCTTTTAACACAATCCCAAGATACCGCCTACCAGGCATTTGCGGCTAAGATTCAAAAGTCGATGAAAGTCACCATCGGCAAATAAGCTTAAAACCCTCTTTTGGGTTTCTCCCAGAGCGTCTATACTTAGGAGAAATGCTTGGACAAAGGATGGGAGATCTATGCCGGAAGAATGGAATCATAGGAGTCAGCGCATTACCCAAGGGCCCGCACGTTCCCCAAATCGCGCCATGTTGCGGGCCATTGGTTTCCAAGACCAAGATTTCGTCAAGCCGATCATTGGGATTGCCAACGGATACAGCACTATTACTCCATGTAATATGAGTTTAGGGGTATTGGCCGAGGTGGCCGAACAAACTGTTCGCGACACGGGTGCCATGCCCCAGACATTTGGGACCATCACGGTCAGCGATGGCATTTCGATGGGAACCAGCGGGATGCGATATTCCCTGGTCTCTCGCGAAGTGATAGCAGACTCCATAGAGACCGTGGCCGAAGCAGCGGCGGTGGACGGCGTCATGGCCATTGGTGGGTGTGATAAAAATATGCCGGGGGCCATGATTGCCCTAGCACGGCTCAATATTCCGGCCATTTTCGTGTATGGGGGTACGATTAAACCGGGCCATTTAAATGGGCAGGATTTGACCATTGTGAGCAGTTTCGAGGCGGTTGGGGCGCACGCCGCCGGAACTATCACCGATGAGCAATTGTACGAAGTGGAGCGGCATGCGTGCCCCGGAGCCGGCTCGTGCGGCGGCATGTACACGGCCAACACCATGTCTTCGGTCATTGAAGCCATGGGCATGAGTCTCCCTTACTCCTCCACCATGGCAGCCGAAGACGATGAAAAGACCGAAAATGCTCGCGACTCAGCCAAAGTGCTTGTTAACGCGGTGAAATCGGGACTCAAACCCCGAGATATTATGACCAAGGCAGCCTTTGAAAATGCGATGGCCATTGTCATGGCGCTGGGCGGTTCCACGAACGCCGTTCTCCACCTCTTAGCCATTGCGCACGCCGCTAACGTCCCTCTAACTATAGACGAATTCGAATTGATGCGTGCCAAAGTTCCGGTGCTCTGCGACTTGAAACCCTCCGGCCGCTTTGTGGCCACTGATTTACATCGTGTGGGCGGAGTACCCCTGGTCATGAAAATGCTCCTGGCCCATGGGTTACTCCATGGGGAATGTCTGACCATTAATGGGCACACGGTGGCAGAAAATCTAAAAGACGTGCCGGACCAGCCGAGTTCCGACCAAGAGGTGGTGCGCCCCTGGACGCGTCCGGTGCACGAGACTGGTCACCTCGCGATCCTCAAAGGAAATCTGGCAGAGGAAGGTGCTGTGGCCAAGATTACCGGCATTAAAAGTTCGGCGATCACGGGGCCGGCGCGCGTCTTTGATTCCGAAGAACTCGCTATGGCGGCGATTTTAGAGCGACAAATACGACCGGGAGATGTGATCGTCATACGTTACGAGGGTCCCAAAGGGGCTCCGGGGATGCCCGAGATGCTGTCCCCGACGTCGGCCCTCATTGGTCTAGGGCTAGGCGATAGTGTGGGGCTCATCACCGATGGGCGTTTTTCAGGTGGAACGTATGGCATGGTAGTGGGGCATGTGGCGCCCGAAGCATTTGCCGGGGGGACCATTGCCTTAGTCCGCGAAGGAGATTCAGTGACGATTGACGCCGAAGCCAGGCTCTTGCAACTGAACCTACCGGACGACGAGATTGCATCGCGACGTAAGGCCTGGGCACCCCCGGCGCCACGCGCAACCCGGGGCGTGCTGGCCAAATACGCAAAGCTAGTATCCAGTAGTAGTCTCGGGGCTGTCACAGATTAATCCCAAGCCTTACGCATCTCTTTAAGGGCGAGGGCGTCGAGCGGAGCTTGCCGGTCTTCTAGAAATTGGCTTAGAACCTCCCGTTGTTCCGGGGTGCGGTTCTGAGCCAATTTAAATTTTGCTTCCCACGACACGATGTGTAGGCGAGCTACCCCCAACATCGATAGATCCCCTGCATAAAAGGCCTGGTCGGTGACAGGGTGGAATGAGGCATTGGGTTCATAATGATGCACTAAACTATCTAGTACGCGCGCCACTTCCGCAGGATCGGTCGAAACGGTAGCCATACAGTGAAAGCGAACCGCGCGAAAATGCAGGGTGGCCATCCCGGCATAGATGGGATCCACGACATAATGGGGCGTAAAGGCGAGCGGCTGATCCACCAGAAAGCCACAACGGGGATTCGAGCTTAAAGCGCGAAAAGTGCGATCGGCTTGGACCAGGTGCAGATCAAACCAGCCTTGGGGAGCATCTGCTGTGGGAGGATGGTACTCAAACGGTAGCAGACTCACCTCGGGATATCCCTCGGCATTAATGGCGATACATTTGCCATGAAAATTTTCCTGCAAAAAGGCTCGGACGGCTTCTTCACTCACCGATGGATAGGATCCACTTTGATACATCATCTACGCCCCCATGTATTGTTGGATAAATTTAAGTATACCGGAATTGGTCGTGCAACGGTGAGGAATTGCGCGACCGCTGGTATAGTAGGGGAAGGGGGTTGGCAGCAGATGAGTGAGCCCGACCATGGAACCGAGCAATATAATCAGCGGATTAATACCTGGAATGGCATTTTCAAAGCCATGGCTTTGCGGTTGGTCAATCCGTTTTTAGGGATTAACTTGATTCGGCTCGGAGCCCCAAACTTGTATTTAGGCATTCTCGATGCGGTACCCTCCATCGCGGGAGGCGTCGTCGCCCTTCTAGGCACCCCGTGGCTCTCCCGACGGAAAAGCCCCAATCAAACGACGATGTATCTTTTTATCATCGCGCGTGCCTTTTATTTGGTTTTTGCAGCGATCGACGTGGTGGCCAAGGGACCCGGAATCGCAGCTACTTGGTTGCTCTTGGCGATTGTGGCGATGGACATGCCAGCGGCCTTGGCCACCTTATCCTGGCAAAGCTTGACGACGCAGATGTTCTCGGCTCGCAATCGGGTCACGGCAGTGATGTGGCGTCAGTGGGGCATGAATTTGGTAGGGCTCGTGACGGTTATCGTGGGGGGGGTTGCTATATCCACCGACCCCAGTGTGCACGGATATATCGTTCTCTACACTGTGGCGGCCATTTTTGGCTTCATCGAAGTATCCATTTACCGGAGATTTCGCATTACTGGGGTGCCCCCGGTGGTTGCGGGCAATTGGACTGAGGCAGTACCCCGCCTCATGAGGCTAACCCAATTTCGGCGTTTTGTGATGTCGGGCATTCTTTTTTACTTTGGCTGGCTCATGCTATGGCCGGTATCCCTACGTTACCAAGTGTCTGATGTGCACGCCACCAACGGATGGATGGCCATTTTCTCCGCGACCAACGCAATTTGCACGATGGCGGCGTTGCCACTATGGCGCAAGTTCAGCCAAAAAGTTCCGCCGGGGCGACTGCTGGCGTTAGCCGCCCTATTAATGGCGGTCACCCCAATGATTTATGCCTTTTCTCCTTCGCTTTGGGGGTTTGTGGTGGCCAATATCACGGGAGGATTGGCTGGCGCCGGTTTGAACCTGCTGCTGTTCGTGCGGCTCATGGAAGTGGTTCCAGAAAATGACCGACTGCTGGCGGTGGGAGCCAACACAGCCATGACGGGATTAGCCGGTGCCGCTGGCGCGCTAGCCGGCGTAGGTCTGTTGGCGTTTGGCCCGGTGGCGCTCCCAGCGACCATTTCCACCATTCTAAGAATTATGGGGGCGGGACTCTTTTTCTGGAGTTTTGCGGTGCCTGGCCGTCGTTGGTTGGGTCGCCCAATGTCTAGCTAATGGTGTAAAGTGACCCAGATGTCTTTGAGAAAACTTCGCGTCCCAAGTCCTCCACGGTATCGTGCCCGGTAGGCCCCGCGTAAAGACATGCTAAAGATCTTCCCCAAACGCTTCGGACCTCGCGGCAATTCATACAGAATGGCGCGTTGCTCCATAGCGTTGCTTAGTTTTTCACTGACCCTGGCTAGCTGTTCCAAATTAAAGTTGGCAACCGTTTCGTCTGATCCGCCTTTAAGTCTTAACAGCATGCGAGACCGGGCGTGGGCGTGGGCCGCAAAGTCGCGGTATTGCTCCGGCCCATTTTGGAGTCCGGCCCGGGAATCCCGGGTAATAAGGCCTTGGCCACTGGTGACATTATGCTGGTGGCGCCGATACAGCACCAAGGGGTTTGGGAGTAATATCGTGTCGCCTAGAGCCCGAGCCATCAGGACCACGGGCATTTCATGTCCAAACCAGAATTGGTCCTGCTCTGGATACTCGAGGAGTCGGGTGGACACGGCTCTTGCGACGCTTTGTCTAAAGACCAGGGAGAAACCCAATGGGAAACTCTTCAATGTTTTATCCGACGGAGAACCCTGCGGGATTCGCGAAGGTTTGAGAATCACGGGAAAGCGGCCGGGAAGGGGGATCAAATCTTCCGTAACAGGAATTCCCGAATGGATCGTCATCATTACCTTGGGGTCTTCGAAGTAGGAAGCCACGGTCGCGAGTTTATCGGGTAACCAGATGTCGTCCTGATCACAAAAGGCAACCGCATCTCCCGTCGTGGTTTGGGCCAAGTGACTTAGAAAGTTTAGAACATAGCCGAGTCGTGTGGAATTTTGGTAAACGGTAACTGGGAACGGTAGCGAGTTCCGATAGCGTTCAAGGAGCCCGAGCGTGCCATCGGTGGAACCGTCATCGCACACGATGAGTTCGTAAGGTCTCAGAGTTTGCTGAGACAGGCTCTCTAGTTGGGACCCTAGATAACGCTCCCCGTTGTAGGTGGCCATGATGATTGAGATGTGCACCGGACTCTCCTCTTAGGTTAGGTCAACACCAGATAATAATATTGTACAACAATTCCCTCTACAGGTTTGCTTTCATCAGGGCGCCTATTGTTACATTAATGTATCACTTGGGAAGGGAGTGATTATTGTGACAAATAGTCTAACCAACTGGATGCGGAAGACCTATCTAACTGGGCGAATTCGATGGTCGTCCCTAAGCCAACGAGCACGGGATGACAAAGGTCAAGCGCTTGTTGAATACGCACTAATTATTGCCCTGATTGCGGTCGTGGCGATAGCGGCATTGACCTTTTTGGGTCATACAGCCACCAACAAGTTGAATCAAATCGGCCAGACGATTAATAGCGCCTAGCCGATGGCAGATCCCAATCGAGAGACTCGCTTGCGCCAAGTCATTACGGTCAATCGCTGGCTTTTTCTGGCCGTCATACTAGGCATGGTCGCGGTCTATATCAGTCTCCGATATGTGGCCCGGGCATCCCACAGGACGGTGGTTGGCCACGGTAACGTGGCCACCATCCCGGTGGTGGTTGCCGCGACCCAGATCGGGGCCTTTGTCCCCCTCGTCCCGCAAGACGTGGTGGTTAAACAGTTTCCCCAAAATTTAGCGCCGCCGGGTGCGATATCGTCCTTGGCTTCAATATCTGGGGCCTGGACTACAACATCGGTGGCACCGGGCATGCCGGTAAGCCAAAGCGCGGTATTTTTTCCAAAAACCAGCGACGTGTTAGCGTCGCGCATTGCATCGGGAGACATGGCCGTAGATCTCCCTTTAGGGAGTGCCAACGCGGTTGATGGGCTCTTGGTGCCGGGAGACCGTGTTTCACTCTTCACCACCATTCCGGAATCGGGTACCACCAGCGTGGTCGAAGATTTTATGAACAACATTCCCGTACTCGGGGTAAACGGCCTTTTGACCCCTTCGGCGACATCGACCATTGGCCAGGGCTTGACGCTCATTCTGGCGTTGCCTGCATCTCGAATTCCGGCATTGCTGTATGCTGAACAACAAGGAAAACTAGTAGCGGCTCTAGATCCACCGCACTCGACGGCGCCAATCCCGGCGCCCTATACCACGCAGATGTACCTGAAGCCGATTCCCTAAGCGAGGTGATGGACTAGCATGTATACCGTCTATGTCGCGGCACCGGAGCCGGCCCGTGAGGCACTGGCCGCTTGGATTAAAAACCTAGCCGGCGCCGTCCTCACCGGGTCTAGTGTCAGCCTGCGAGAGGCCTTGGATGAATGTGCTACCGAAACCCCGGGATGTCTCCTGGTGCATGACGATCTTTTAGTGGAAAACGTGGGCTTGGTGGACCAAGTCGGGCAAGCCATGTATCCTGTGATTTTAATGGGGCCGGAGACTGCCGCCACAACACGCCGGGCACTAACCATTCGGGCTCGGGATTTGCTACCCGATCCTTCCTGGCGTGACCATCTGGAGGCGGCTTTTCTTCGGTATGCCACACCTTTAGAGGG
>JAKAAL010000135.1 GCA_021802375.1 Bacillota bacterium
TGATGATTTGACTCAACAAGACTATCCCTTGGCCTTGATCTCTGGAGAACGCGGCCTTTATCGACGTCTTGATGCGGTTCCTGTGGGATCGATGTACGAAGTCACGCTCACTGCAGATGAGTTAGGCCCCGTAATTCAATGACCTTAAAGGATTAGTGATAAACGACATTGAGGAAGCACCCGAGCGTCCCCAATGGCGTCGACGCTGGCCCCGATATACTGGCGCCAACCCAACCGATTTCGCCGAACCGTGCCACATATGGCAACATTGTTGGAATCGCTATGGTTTGTGCGACCTGGGTATGATCAACGGCTATTTGCCAGCTCTGATCGCAATCAGGTCACTGGCTATGTGGTCGCGTACCGTTCCCTTCGCACTGCTTCCCCAGTCACGATAATGGAATGGGGGGGGAAACTCTCTCAGTGTGTTAGCCAGCATGCCGCATATTCTTGGTGCTTTTGGCAGCAATTCCATCGTTGTTAATTTTCATAGTCAAGATCAGATATTAGCCTCATTAATAACCTCTCATGGTGTTAAGATGGTTACAACTCCGTTGCAAGGCACAGTACGGGTTCTCAGTCTTAAAAGCCTCCTGGCCCGAATCCGCCCCTTAATTCAAGAACGCTATGGAAGAGCTTTGAATCTCTCTCCCAGGACCAAACCCAAATTTTGATGGGCGTCAAAGCGCTCAGTAATCCAATATCCTTTTCACGATCTGATATTCCTGGGTATTTGTTTGATGCTTCCCCGGATGGTTTGGGCCTCCCTTTTCCTTGGACCCACGACTTGAATTATATATAATGCAAATTGGTTAAGTGGTCCATACCGAATGAGAAGGAATTTGGACGAGCGGCAGCGAATACTCCCCTTGGTAAACAATATTCTTGAGGAGGTTTTACTCGATGAAAAAATGGGCAGCGCCGATACTGGCTGCTGGCCTTCTGTCAGCGGGGTTGGCTGGATGTGGTTCGACACCCTCTAGCGCTGTCAGCAGTCCTCCGCTAATCGAAGCGATTAACCAAAATCCTGACAACTTGACCCCCGCGCTGGGAGCGTTAGCGGTGGATAACGTCCCTACGACGCTGATGGATCTGGGCCTCATTTATCTATCGTATAAGGATACTTGGGCGCCCGGAATTGCCACGTCGTGGTCCGAATCCAAGAACGGCCTGGATTACACGTTTAATCTCAATCCGAAAGCCGAGTGGTCTGACGGTACACCACTCACCTCGGCAGACGTGGTGTATACATGGCACTACATGACTAATCCCAAAATTCATATTACGTACGATACCGGATGGAACTACGTCAACAAAGTGGTCGCGGAGGGACCGCACAAAGTGGTGTTCCAATTAACCCAACCCTATGCACCCTTTTACTCTACGGTGGGATCCGGAACTATTGTGCCCAAGCATATTTTTGACAAGTGGACGCCGACCCAAATCAATCATGGGATTTATGACAAAGGAACCCCCGTGGTGGCTGGCCCTTACATGTTAACCAAGTGGGTGACGGACGAACAGTTGACGTTTGCCCCGAATCCCCATTGGTTCGGGCCCCCGGTTCACATTCAAAAGATCATTGTGCAAATAGTGCCCAACTCGGACACCCAATTTAATATGCTCGCCACAGGAAAATTAACCATGGGAGCGATCCCGGCGGCAGATATTTCCGAGATTAACACCCTGCACGGCTACAATATCGTCAAAACCCTGGAACCGACATACAACTTGATTCAACTGGATGAAGACAATTTCCTGAAAGACGTCAATGTCCGCCGGGCGTTAGATTGGGCCACACCCAAGCAGCAAATCGTCACCGACATCATGCATGGCATGGCGGTCGTCGCCCATGGCGACCAAGTGCCCGGTGGCTACTTCTATGACCCCAATGTGCCCCACCGCTCATTCGACTTGCAAAAAGCGTCACAAATTCTCGCGGCCGATGGTTTCACCAAAGGCGCTGGCGGCTGGCTGTATAAAAATGGCAAAGAACTGACCGTACCCATTTGGACCGGGTCCACCTCGCAAAGCGATATGAACATCGCCCAGGTTGTGTCCCAAGATTGGGAAAAAATCGGAGTATATGCCCCCGTGCATACAGCAGGTTGGTCCATCGTATTTGGAAATGGCACGCCGTCTAACCCAGGACCCCAAGTGAACGGCAAAGACGAAGCGTTAATCTTTTCATGGGGACAAGGCGTATTCCCCGATGACACCATCGACTTCAACTCCAAGTATGTGCCGAAGAGTCCGTTTCAACCATCGCCGGCAGAAAACAGTGAGCGGTACATTAATCCCACTATGGACAAGCTTCAAGCGGAAGGGGTAACACTCAGCAGCCGCCCCGCCCGCAGACAGGTGTATGACCAAATCCAGTTGCTCGAACAAAAGACCCTGCCCCTCATTTTCCTATTTTGGTACAACAATGACACAGCAATTTCGACGCACTTGCACGGATATATTCAAACCACATTTGGCAACACCCCTCCATGGGACTGGTCTTTGCAGTAACATCGGGTTGAGCAAGGCGATGGGTGCCGTAAGGGACGACCGACGTCGTCCCTTACCCACCTGAGAGGAGTAGATTTATGACAAAATACGCACTGCAGCGAATGATTCAGGCAATTCCTTTACTCTTCCTGGTGACCATTGTCACGTATTTCATTATGAACTTAGCCCCTGGAGGCCCCTTATCCATGTATTTGCACAATCCCCACGTGACGCAATCGCAAATCGCCGTGCTGGCCAAGCAACTCGGTCTCAATCAACCGTGGTACGTCCGGTATTTCAAATGGTTGTGGGCATTATTGCATGGAAACTGGGGTTATAGTTATTTTAGCGGGCAACCCGTGATCCAGCTGATTGGCGAGCGACTGCCGAACACCCTCATTTTAATGGTTGCGGCGTTCCTGGTATCCCTGTGTTTCGGCATCCCGTTGGGCATCTATTCGGCTACCCACCAATATTCCCTCTTCGATTATACGTTTTCGTTCTTATCATTTTTTGCTTGGGCGATGCCCAGCTTTTTCTTCGGTTTGTTGCTGCAAATGATTTTTGCCGTAAAACTGGGATGGCTTCCGGTTGCCGGCATGTATTCCGAATTCTATCCTCCCTCATTGTGGGAACTACTGCGTCATCTCATCTTACCCACCACGGTTCTGGGCCTGGGGAGTCTGGCGGGCTGGAGCCGTTTTATGCGGTCGGGACTCTTAGAAGTGATTCGCCAGGATTATATTCGCACCGCTAAGGCAAAAGGTCTCAAAGAGCGCAGCGTGGTATTAAAACATGCGCTAAAAAATGCACTGTTGCCCATCGTCACCATTATCGGCATGGATCTTCCCGGATTCTTTGGCGGCGCGGTAATTACGGAGGAAATTTTTGCTTGGCCCGGGATGGGCCGACTGTTTTTAAGCGCCCTGAATGATCGCGATTATCCGGTACAAATGGCCGCCTTGCTCATCAGTGCCGCTCTCTTAATTTTAGGCAATCTTTTAGCTGACCTCGCATACGGCTTGCTGGATCCCCGCATCCAGTATAATTGACTGAAAGGAGGCCGTATCGACATGGCTACGGCGAATTTACCCCCATTGGACACCGCCCTCGAAACTGATCCCATGCAGGATAGCGGGGTGTCTAGCTTCCGTAAATTTTGGCGCCGATTTTCTCGTCATCGCCTTGCCTTGGTAGGCCTGGGGATTTTGGTATTCCTCATTTTAGTTTCGATTTTTGCACCGCTTCTCACCCCTTATAGCCCCACCGCCCCAAACTTAGCCCATGTGCTCCTGCCCCCGAGTGCTGCGCATCCCTTAGGCACCGATGCGTTAGGACGCGATGTGTTGGCACGATTGATGTACGGAGGCCGCGTGTCCTTTATGGTCGGATTCTTTTCCATGATCATCGCCACCTCAATTGGAGTCGTCTGGGGAGCGACATCTGGGTATCTCGGCGGAATCTGGGACACGTTAATGATGCGCTTTGTGGACCTGGTCATGTCCTTCCCCGCCATCTTCTTATTGTTGGTCGTCTTAAATTTGACGGGAGCTAATGCGTCGGTCGGATTAATGATTTTATACTTGGGTTTGTTCGGCTGGACTGGGCTATCCCGGATCGTTCGATCCCAGGTCCTTTCTCTCCGAAGCCAAGAATATGTGGAGGCTGCCCGGGCCCAGGGGGCCAGCAATGCCCGCATTTTATTCAAACATGTCTTGCCCGGGGCGATGGCGCCGGTTTGGGTCTCCGCGGCCTTTGGCGTGGCTGGATCCATGCTGGCCGAAGCCTCTCTCGATTTCTTAGGCTTTGGGTTGCAGCCGCAAATTCCCTCGTGGGGCAATATGTTGGACTCTGCGGAAAGTTACATCGTAACCCACCCGCTCCTCATATTGGCGCCCGGTTTAGTCATCACCATCGCCGTAGTTGCCATCAATTTCGTTGGAGACGCCTTGCGCGATGCGCTTGACCCGCGATCGACCGCTGGAATGCAACGCATTGGCTAATTGAAAACGTGTAGAGGATTGCTCTACATTGTTAGCGTTATACTGCGCGGTTCAAATTTAACGTTTTTAACTCGTCTCAATAACGAACGACTGTTCTGACTGGACATCGTTAGCCCTGTGCGATACGGTGAGGTGACGCAATCGCTTTTAATACCGAATCCACGGGGATTCCCATGATTCGCCTGATCTGTACCGCAAACGAAATCCCGCCGGGACACGATGAACGATTTCACCACCCGCATCCTCGGGTCCAGATGAAGATGGAGGCAGTGTATTTAACGGCGAGCGTTCCGACGTCGCCAAGGCGACGGGGTGCACCGACACGACGGTGCGATCCTACGTGAAAGCGTACCAAGCCCGCGGGACCAAAGCCCTGCAAACCTTTCAGGTGGGCGGCAGTACCAGCGATTGGGACACCCATGCGATGCGAACTCCACCTGCTTGGCCACCCACGTCAACAGAACATCAATCACGTCTAGATACCTTGCTGATTCTCAAGTTGCAACCGTTCAAGTCAGTCGCCTAAAACGTTCAATTTGATCCGCGCGCAGTATAAAAAGGGGGGGTTGTTGTTGTCTTCGAAAGGTACGGACAGGTAATGCCAGCCATTGACGATGCTAACTTTGCCTTTAACTGAACCGTCCAGTACGCATGATATCAGATGACATGGATATGGTTTTTACGTGTCATTTGTGGGTGCAAGAAAAAGAGTCTTTGCCTTCAGTGTTGACCGTTCCGTAGTCTGGTTTCCGTTGCACGGGTCCGATACTTTCCCTCAGTGCCTGAACACTGCATAATAACAGGGGATGGTTTCATATTTTATTCCCTGTGATACGAAAAGCTGGGGGGTCAGAAGTTTTATGTCTATTCATGAAATTTCCCACGTCGCAGTAGTGGGTGCGGGTCAAATGGGCCGACAAATCGCAATGTTGTCCGCACTAGGCGGATTGAACACGATGCTAATGGATACCAACCCATCGGTGCTCGTGACAGCCCGTGACGAATTGGAAGACCGAATGAACCACTGGGTAATAAAGGAAAAACTGACTCCCATAGCGAGAGTAAAGGCTCTGGCCCGCCTCACGGCGACTACCTCTCTGGAATCGGCGGTGGCACAAGCCGACGTTGTCATTGAAGCGGTGGTCGAAAAGCTCGCACTGAAACGTAAAATCTTTGCTCAATTAGACAGTCTGGCTCCTCGGACTGCTATTTTGGCAACCAATAGTTCGACAATTGCCAGTTCCCAACTAGGTTCCCAGACCACACGTCCCGAAAAAGTGCTGAATATGCACTTCTTTTTTCCACCGTTGCAGATGACATGTGTCGAAATTGTCCGGGGTCCCAAAACCTCCGATGAAACCGTGGAGATGGCGCTCGCGCTGTGCCAGCGCATCGGGCAAACAGGCATTCTCGTACAAAAGGAAATACCCGGGTTTGTAGCCAACCGTATCTTAGGCGCTATCGAAAGAGAAGCTTTAGCACTATATGAAGCAGGCATTGCCGATTTCAAAGATATTGATCTCATCTGCCGCCAGGCATTGCATCATCCAATTGGTCCATTCGAAATCATGGATCTATCTGGTAACGATGTAACCTATCTGGCAATGCAGCAAATTTATGAGGAAACCGGCGATCCCTACTGGAAACCCCCCGCTACTTTGGTGAGAAAACTTGAAGAGGGGCTCTTAGGGAGAAAAACGGGAACGGGGTGGTATCTCTATTCTGAGGACACGGCTCCCCGTTAAAATGCCGCCCAAGTCAATTTCTGGAACGCTGGAAATTGCCGCTGTGATAATGTAATGATATCCTCTGGGCAATATCCCGATACAGACGCGATTTATTTCAAAATACGTCACACGGTTATGGAGGGATACTATGGACAGGCTCACCACCTCATATTGGCCCGCTGACACCTCTTACGACATCTTGCCCCTTACCGTAGGAGAAGTGTTGAAGCGCGCATATCAGTCTGACCCAAATCACATCGCATTAATTGAAGGGATTGCTAAGCCATCAGAACGACGTATATGGACCTATGAAAACCTCTGGAACGAAGCCGAATGCTGTGCACAAGCCCTATTGAAACATTTTCAACCGCGTGATCGCATTGCCGTATGGGCGAACAACATCCCCGAGTGGGTTATCCTGGAATTCGGATCCGCCCTCGCCAATATTACCCTGGTTACTGTTAATCCTGCGTACCAAGCGAAGGAACTTCAATTTGTGCTTGAACAATCTCAGGTATCCGGTCTTTTCATGGTGGAGGAATTCCACGGCAACAACCTGCGGACAGCCCTTAAGTCCATCCAGTCCACTTTACCGAATTTGCGCTTGGTAATGTCATTTTCCGATTGGCCAGAGTTCTGCCAGTCACGCGTTGAGTCGACACTGTTGCCCGAAGTCCATCCCCATGATATTGCCCAAATTCAATACACGTCAGGCACTACCGGAGTTCCAAAGGGGGCGATGCTACACCATCTGGGGCTGATCAACAATGCACGCTTTGTGGCAATGAGGGGAGGCGCCAGAGACCACAATACATGGCTATCCGCCATCCCGCTCTTCCACTCGTCTGGTAGTGGGTTAGGCGTTTTAGGAGCCGTACAAACATTGGGCACCCAAGTATTGGTCCCCCAATTTATTCCCAACACCGTCTTGGAGTTACTAGAAACTTATCATGTCGATATTGCCCCCATGGTACCTACAATGATTAGCGCGATATTTTCCCATCCTGATTTATCGGGGCGCAACCTTGGTGATCTACGAAAAGTTTGGTCAGGGGGCACTAATGTCCCGCCTGATTTAGTACGTCAAGTAGAAGAGACCACCCACGCTCACTTTAGCACCGTATTTGGACAAACAGAAGCTTCTCCCATCATTACCCAAACGCGCCCCGAGGATTCGATAGAAGATAAAACACTCACGGTCGGCAAACCTTTGCCACAAATCGAGGTGAAAATAATCGATCCAAACACAAATACCATCTTGCCAATCAATGAAGCGGGAGAACTGTGCACTCGCGGTTACTTGCTAATGGATGGCTATTTCAATTTGCCGGATGCCACCAATCAGGCCATCGATCAGGATGGCTGGCTTCATACCGGTGATCTGTGCGCAATGGATGATCGAGGATATGTCCGTGTGGAAGGCCGAATAAAAGATCTCGTTATTCGCGGCGGAGAAAATATCTATCCTAAAGAGGTAGAAGATGTATTGCTTACCCATCCTGACGTCGTAGAAGCCGCTCTGGTCGGAATCCCTGACTCCTACTGGGGAGAACAATCGGCCGCCTTCGTTCAGCTTGTGCCAGGCTCTACTATCACCTTAGACGAATTACAGACCTTTGTCAAAGCGCTCCTTGCCAGCTATAAAGTGCCACGCTATTGGCGAATAATCGACCAGTTTCCCCGCACCCCTTTAGGCAAAATCCAAAAATTCCTCCTGCGTGAGCAATTTATGGAACCGCCTCAAAACTAATCATCACACCACCGAATTCTCACATAAGAGGAGGACACCATTACAATGCCCACATCACTGACAACCCAATTGGATTCAGGAGTATATACCATTGTTCTTAATAGGCCGAAAGAATACAACGCGATTACACCGAATCTACGTGATGAATTGGCTGCTGCGATTGAAGCAGCGAATGCCGATGACAATGCTCATGTTATCCTACTTCGTGCCGAGGGCCCTGCGTTTTGCGGAGGATATGACTTAGGTTGGTCTACCGAATATCAAACTCACGAAGAAAGCCCGAGCCGTCTTTGGGATTCTGTTGCAGATTACACAATGATGTCGCGCTTTGTTGATACCTACATGAAACTATGGTATTCCCATAAACCAACCATAGCGGCGGTTCAGGGGTGGTGCATTGGAGGCGGAACAGACATGGTCCTATGCGCAGACATCATTGTGGCCGCGGATAATGCGGTATTTGGTTACCCTCCCTCTCGTGTATGGGGGACACCGACAACCGCGATGTGGGTATATCGCATGGGACTGGAACGTGCCAAACGCTATTTATTAACCGGAGATGAAATTCCCGCTGCGGTGGCGGCTGAAATCGGCCTCATTTTAGAGGTGGTGCCCGAAAAGCAACTCCTTGAGCAGTCTCTTGCTCTGGCTCAGAGGATGGCAAAAGTGCCCATCAATCAACTGATTATGCTCAAACTTCTGTGCAATCAAAC
>JAKAAL010000136.1 GCA_021802375.1 Bacillota bacterium
GCCGCCTTAGACCGCCTTGGGTCCATGGACAAAACCCCCTACGTCATCGCCACCTCGAATTCGATGACCCAAGTCATCGAACATCAGAGTCAACAAGAAAAGCTGCCGGCCCTCTACTTTGAAACGCTGTTTCTTTGTAAGTCGTGTCAGACCAATGCACTGGGCGTGCACTTTTGGCAGTTTGCGGAGCGTTTGCATACTCCCGGGATTAGCGCGGTGCTGCCGCAGGTCGATCTCTCGAGCTCAGGATATACGGTGGATAAAATTTCCGTATATCGGGGATATCACTACGTCACCACGTTTAGCCCAAGCTTGACCCAGGACTATGGTCTACTTGCCGACGTAAGCCATAAGAACGGCCTCTTCTTAGCCAAGCCGTTTCAGTCGGGGCTTCGCGCCGTCGACGCCAAGACCTCGATTCGCACCACGCTCGCTAAGGGCCGCCTGAAATCGACCCTCGATGTCAAAGTAAAGGCTACCTTAGATTCGATTTCCACCTATACCGCCACACCCACCCAGGTCGCCCAAGTCGCCAAGGCGGCCTCGGTCGTGTTAAGTCGCAGGCTGGATCACTTCTTGGCACTAACCCAAAAGCTTGACATCGATCCGGTCGGTATCGGCCGACGATTAGATAGCCGACATCCCTCTTGGTTCAAGGCGGCCGGACCTTGGTTTAAAGCCTATCCCCGAATTGATTTTAAGGTGCATGTTCAGGTGCACGTTCGCCGAATCGGCGACCTGACCTGACTGCACGGAGAGCTAGAACGCGTTCAAGGAGGAATTTCCCTTGCATTCACAAAAGCGTATCTCTGGGCGGCAGTTTGGCGCCATGGTGACGGCCGGCTATCTGGTTTTGGGAGTATTCTATTTTCCTCGCCCGGCGATGGAGTTGGCCGGGCGGGAAGCTCTTTGGAGCCTTTGGCTGGCTGCCGCCATCATCGCGGGTTTGATGGTGCTTATGTTTCGAGCCAGCGTGGCCACCCCCGACCAAAGTATTTTGACCACGGCTAGTCGCCTCATGGGAAAGCCGGTGGGCATCGCGCTTGCGCTCTTCACCATCGCCTATCACCTGCTTTTAGCCATTACCGCCAGTCTCGTCTTTAGTTTCGTGCTGGTCAATGTGTTCCTGCCCAACACCCCGCTTTGGGCCGTCAACGCCGGGTTGATCGTTAGCGGTCTCTATGTGGCCTGGAACGGCATCTTAGGTGTGGCCCGCACTATCGAAGCCACCTATACGCCTGTGGTCGTGCTCAGCGTACTAGCGCTAGCCGTTTCTGCCGGATTCATTCATCACCCCGCGCTCCTGCTGCCGCCGTCCCAATTAGAGGTTATTCCCATCCTTCGCGGAGCCTGGCCGCAATTTCTTCTTTTCATCGGCTTTCAGGTGAGTCTCAACGCCTATCCCTATGTGCGCGCTAGCGACCGCACCAGTGCAACCCGATACGCTCTCTACGGCCTATTCGCCGTCACCCTCTTTCTTACCCTAGCCTACGAAATCGCCATCGCCACGCTCGGCCCTTCGTATCTGGTGATCCAGCGCTGGCCCCTAGTCTCTCTGCTCCGTCTGATCGCCCTGGAGAACTTTTTCGTCAACAAGCTGGGTCTATTGATTGTGGTCCTCTGGACGGTGCTCATCGTACTCTTCATGGCCGTACGCTTTTGGTGCCTCGGGGAAGACGTGCAGCAGTTATTAGGCTTAGAGGGCGTGCCCAGCTATCGCATCTCGACGTTTGCCATTGCTCTAACCGCGATGGTTACCCCCTTTTTTGTTATCAACGGTCAGTCGCTGCTCCCCTGGCTCAGCCAAGTCTTAGTCGTGTTCGGCCTGCTCTATCTGACCGTCGTTCCTTTAACCGTACTCACGGCCGTGAGCCTTCGCCCGAAGAAAGTCCAAGAGATCCGAGAAATAGGGGTCATTGAGCGCGGTTCTCCCTGACTTAGAGCCGGCGGGCCCCGTCGGCCAACGCCTCCACCAGCTTTTGCACCATCAAATGAGCCACCGGATCCAGGGCTTTGCTCTTCCAGGTTGGATTCGGTTCGGGACCTTCACCATGGCCTTGGTAGACGATGCGGGTCGATCCCGCCTCGGCCCGGAGTGTCACGGCAATTTGGATGTCAATCTCTCCAAAGCTTCCCGAACCGGCAACGCTAAGCTCAAGCTGGCGAGGAGGATCAATTCTTTTCCAGCCCACCCGCCCGCTAAATTTCATCCGCACCATACTGAGGCCGATTTCCCAGACGATGCGGCAGGCCAAGTCATCCGGCTCTGGGCTGTCCATAGCTTCGCATAGACGAATGCCGGGCAGCGACGCCTGTAACCACTCGGGATCGGTCAAAGCCAAGTACGTCTGTTCCGGACTCGCTTTGGCCACCACCTCGCCCGCTACCTCCAATATCACCGTCTCCTTCGTCGCTCAGCATGCCTAATAGATACACCGGGCATCGGAAAAACATGCAGAAAGCCGTGAAGGGAATGCTTCCCAGCCTCATCGCTGCTTCTCTGGGTAATCCATGGTTTAGAGGTGGAATAACATTTAGCAGTTGCACGGGCGGATCCTTCACGCTATGCTTAGGCTGGACATGAGGGGTGCCCAACATGCTGAGAGGCTTTCGAGCCAACCCTTGAACTTGGCCAGGTAATTCTGGCAAAGGACATTGTCAGCCATGACCTGTCGGGTCATTTATTTTTTCTTCCCGCTCGGGACTCTCTCCTCTTGCTTCCGCCTATTTCAGGATTTCTAGGAGGAGTCGTTCATGACCGATCCCCATCAACCATCCCGTCGGTCCCCGTGGACCGTGGAATCGATTGGCCTGGCTCCGGTTCCATCTTCCGAGCGCTACGGCAATGCGCCGAAGCTTTTTTGGGTGTGGTTTGCCGGAAACCTGTCCTTCGCCTATTTAGTCATCGGTGCCGCCATATGGAGTTACGGCCTTTCACTGTGGCAAAGCATGCTTGCCATTTTGATAGGGGTGGCCTCATTTTGGATCATCGGATATCTCGGTCTGCCTGGCCCGCGCACCGGCCTTCCCACCATGGCCTATTCCCAAGGTTACTTTGGTCGGCACGGCAACCGCATCTTAGCGTTCGTCTCCTGGATTAATCTGCTGGGCTGGGAGACCGTGGTCTTGATCATTGCCACATACGCCATCGCCGCCATTTGTCATCTCGCACTAGGTGTCCCGGTCAGCGCTCCGTGGCTCTTGATATCGCTTGCGCTGTCTGCGTTCTTGGAGCTGTGCATCGCCTACTTCGGCCACGCCCTGATCGAATCCTTCCAGCAGTGGATCTCGTATGTCTTTGGCGTGCTGACACTTGTCGTACTGGCCGTCTTTCTTCCCCATGTGGCCTGGCATCCAGTGCTATCCAGGCCGTCGGGATCATGGCTCGGCGGAATGATTCCCTCAATCCTGATGGTTATTGCCGCCAGCGCGCTCTCTTGGGTGACCACCGCGGCCGACTATACCCGCCATTTGCCCCCATCGACCTCAGGTTCCACCATGGTGCGCTCGGCTGCGCTAGGGGCCATCGCGCCCACGGCCATGCTCATGTTGGCGGGGGTTCTCTTTGCCCAGAGCGCGCCCCATCTCGCCTCCGCGATCGACCCCATCCAATTGCTGCTCCATTGGATTCCCGCCTGGGCGGCCATCCCCTATCTCCTGGTGACTGCCATCGGCATCATTGCTGGCGGCATCATGTGTGCCTACTCCTCGGGACTTAGCCTGTTAGCGGGAGGCATTCGCATTCCCCGGTCCCGGACCATCTGGGTCGACGCCGCCGTCTCCCTAGCGGCCAGCATTTACATTGTGCTGGTGTCGCAGAACTTTTTGGCAACGTTCGAGGCGTTTTTGAGCCTGATTGCCTGCCTGCTCGCGCCCTGGGCGGCCGTCGCGCTCGTCAACGTCCGCCACCGCCGAAGACCCCCAGCGATTTGGGCTCTGGCCACATGGGCACTCGGATCGATCGCAGCTTTGACCACCATCGCCACGCCCATTTTCAGCGGTCCTCTCGCCTTGGGAATTTTCCGAACCTCATCCTTAGGGTATGTGCTGGGCTTTGCCTTGACCATCGTGCTTTATGCTTTCACCATGAAACGCCAGAAAACCCAGCGCGCCTTGCTCGAAACGAAAGAGGTATAGCCAGAAGGCGGCAGGGCCGCATCGTAGCAGCCCTGCCGCCTTACCAATATTTCCCTGGCTAAAACCCGGGAACGTTTCTGCCGCGCTTGGCCTGATCCCAAAACCAACGTTCATAGACCATCGAGCGGTGATAGGCTAGACCAACGGCCTTGGCCTCATCGACATCTCTGGGATCCGTCATTCTCGCGATGTCTTCTAACTCGCGCACCGCCTCGCCATAGACGTTGCCTTGATACGTTGAAATCCACTCCCGAGCCACCTGATGCTCGGGCAGGCCATCGGCAAACAATTTCTTGCCGATTTCACGGTAGGTCACATAGCAGGGCAGGAGAGCGGCCACGATCTCGGAAAACGAACCCGTATAGGCCGTACGCACGAGATGATTGGTATAAGCGAGGGTAACGGCTCCTGGCGCGTCTGCCTTGGGATCCACATGAAGTGCCGGCGCCACCCGCAGGTGCAAGTCGTGTTCTACGGAAAATACGTTGGTAGCATGGGCCAAGAGAGTCCTTCGCTGGTCCGGGGTAGAACCCCGGCTGGCAGCCAAGGTTAAGGCCAGAGAGAAATCCTGCAGATACCAATAGTCTTGAGCGATGAAATATCCAAACTGTTCATCCGTCAACTGACCCCGCCCTAATGCGGTGACGAAGGGATGGGCGAGAATCGCTTGCCAAACCGGATCACAAACTTCGCGGAGGTGATCCACATCCATTGCTATCTCCCCCTTTGCGCGATGAGCGCACGGCAAGCTCCTGTCCAATCGTCAGCGTCCACGACTGACGAAATAACCGCCAAGCCATCGACGCCGGTTTGCCACACCGAGGCCGCGTTGTCCTCGGTTAGACCGCCAATGGCGACCGAGGGAATTCGCCCATGAATGGCTCCAACCAACTGCCTTAAGCCTTGCAGGCCCAAGGGCGAATTGGCGTCGGTCTTGGATTTTGTGGGAAATATAGGACCAAGGCCGACATAGTCGGGCATCTCGGTGATGGCACACCATTCCTGCATGCTTGAAATCGAAAGTCCCAGCGCCAGCCTGGGCGCGATGCGGCGCACATCGCTTACGTCGATGTCCGTCTGGCCCACATGCACGCCGTCGGCGTCACAAGCTAAGGCTACATCAACCCGATCGTTCACGATTAGGGAAAGATGGCACTGTCGAGTAGTTTCGCGCAGACGTCGCCCATAACGCACCAATTCGCGTCCCGTACAGTCCTTTCCCCGCAATTGCACCACTCCCCCACCCCCGGCATGAATGGCCTGCGAAAGGCCTTCAAGCTGCTCATAAGCGATGCTCGCCGGATCGACCAAGACCATGAGCCTCACATCCATCGGGGCTGCCCCCACGTATGATGCAGCGGACCGTGACCGCGCCCAAGACCGGGCGCATGTTCAATGGCTCCGTAGACATACCGAATGCCGAGGCGTATCGCCTCGGCCGGCGTCTCGCCGCGCGCCCAAAATGCTGCAATCGCGGAGCTCAAGGTGCATCCCGTGCCGTGCGTATGCATCGTCTCGAGGCGAGCGTGGGAAATCCACTCGCCTCTGCCTTCCTGCCATAGCAAATCGCGCACCACGGGTCCGTCTAGGTGCCCCCCTTTCACGACCACATGGGAGATTCCAAGGTCCCCTAGGACCTGGGCGCAAGCCTCCATTTCAGCTGTAGATCGTACTGGGAAACCTACCAGCGCCTCCGCTTCAGGCAGATTGGGAGTCAGAACCTGCACCCGCACGGCTAGCTGTTCACGTAAAACCGTTTGGGCCTCCTCGTCTAAGAGAGAGGCTCCGCCCTTCGCATGCATCACTGGATCGAGCACCAAGGGCACGCCGGGATAGTGCGCCACGGCCTCAACGACGGCTTCAATGATGTCGGCGTTGGCGAGCATGCCAATTTTAATGATGTCGACCCCTATATCGTCGATGACCCGACAAATTTGGTCGTAAACGACCGACGAAGGCAGCGGGTAAACCCCGTACACCGACGAGGTCGTTTGCACCGTGACCGCAGTCAGCGCGGTCATGCCGTACACGCCAAGAGCCGTAAACGTCTTGAGGTCCGCCTGAATCCCTGCACCGCCACTCGAATCGGAACCCGCGATGGTAAGCACCCGGGGCAACATCAGCGAAGTCCCTCTTGCGATACTTGGGCAAAGGCAGTCCAGAAGGGATCAATGCGCGGATGAACCAACGGGACCCGCCGCCCTCCAGTGATGCGCCACATTCCCTGGCTTGCCGGTTTCATGGTGCCGATCACGCTTACTTGTATGCCTTCTTGCGAAAGCCTTCGCAGGACGTGATCAGCCTTTTCCGGCCGTACGGTTAGGAGTAGAGTCCCTTCGCTAATTGAAAGCAGCGGGTCGATGCCGACGAGATCGGTGACCGCACGCACCTCGGGTCGAATGAGAATATCGTCATCATGGAGTTCGACGCCCAGACCAGACGCTTCGGCAATTTCGTATACTCCGCCGATGATTCCGCATTCCGTGGCATCATGCATCGCGGTCACTCCAGCGCCACGCACCCCCACAGACGCCGCTATCAAGGCATCTTGGACGACGGTCATCTGATCGAAGAGGGCGTCAGCCGCCTTCCAGATGCTGTCCCCCAGCCGCCGCCGAATCAGATCTGGAAAGGTGGCCGCAAACAACCCCGTGGCTTCGATGGCGGCTCCCTTGGTACACACCACCACATCACCCGCCATGGCCATATCTGTGCTCACGTATCTATCTTCCGGCCCGAGCGCCATCACCGTGGCCCCTCCCACCATGGGAAAGTGACATCCCTCGTACCGCGCGGTGTGTCCCGACACCACGGCAATGCCAAGATCCCGGCAGGCATCGTCCCAGGCCTCCCAAAAGAGTCCGAAGTCTTCCGTGCTCATCTCCAGAGGCAGGTTCAAGTCGACGGTCATCAACGACGGCTTCAGTCCTGAGGTCGCCGCATCCGATGCCAAGATATGCACCGCAAACCACGCGGCACGTTTCCATCCATAACTTGGCACCACAAAGACGGGGTCGGTAGTCGTAGCCATGACCACCCCTTGGGCAACCTGAACCACCCCAATGTCGACCCCGGATTTCGGGCCGACCAAAATCCTCGGATCCTCGGCCCCAAGATGCGGGTAGATAAAATGGGCAAAGGCTTGTGGAGAGATCTTGCCGATATTGGGCAACTCAACATTCATACAGCATCCCCTCAATTCCAGAGTGCTGCTGTGGGCTCCCTAAAAAAAACGACATCCTCAAAAGGATGTCAAACGAAGCTGCTTCCCTTCGCTGGCATGGCCCAGAGCAGGTTCTAAGGGTCGGCGTTCGCCTCTCAGCCCAAGGGCACCCCTAGCAAATTCAACCTCATCATACCACGCTGCGATGCGCCGCTTCAAATCGCTCGGTCGTCGTCATCCCACGAAAGGGAAGAAACGGGGTAGATTAGGGTGTTTTCGTAGGCATGGCCGGATTCCGACTTGCATTGTCCCTGGCCCGGCGCAGGGAGGTGAAAACCTGGACCACGTTTCGCGGCCATCATAAAGCGCCAGCGGACCCGCGTTGCAGAGTACGGCTTGAGACGCCATAGCCAACCAGTGTCATGACCCCAAAAAACCAGAGTCCGGCACCGGGCCCCCAATGAAAGGCTAACAGGCTATAGCCACCGACGCCCACCATACCCCCTAGGCGCCCGCTGGCTTCGGCGATCCCCTGTCCGGTGCTACGGATTGCCGTTTGAAGTTGCTCGGCACTGATGATTACCGTGGTCTTGTCAGGCCCCATGGCCCCTAGGGCATACGCAACCACAAGGAGGGCCACCATGATATCTTTCCATGCCCCCGAGGCGCCAGCAGGATGGACAAGCACCAAAAAGATGGTCCCAAGGGCCATCAATGCCACGGCGCGGCCCAGAAATCCAAAGATTTGTAACGGTCGCCGCCCCCAACGATCAATGAGAAAGACCGTAGCCGTCGCAGCAGGAATAGTGATGAGCTTTACCAGTATACTGTGCCAAGCGGCGGAGGCAACGGTGCTGCCAAAGACACCCATTAGCAGCGTCGGTAAAAACAGAGAAAGGCCCTGGTCGCTCACTTGATAACTAAACCAGTTCGCGGAAGACACAGCGACCGTGGTGATTACACGGCGCTGTCGCAATGTGTGCCAAATATCCTTCCCCGAGTCTCCCCGCATCTTGAGCCAAAGGCGGGACTCGGGCAGCGCCTGGCGAAAGACCACCAACGGGGCAGCCAGGAGGCCGCCTACGGCCAAGGGAATGCGCCAGCCATATTCCGTTTTGATAACCAGGGCTCCGAGAATATAGGCACTAACCATGCCGAAATTAGCCATCCACATCGTCAGGGCCATCATTTTGCCTCGGGTCTCTTGGTCCATTAATTCTGCAAGATAGGGAAAAACCACGGCGTAGTCGGCTCCGATGCCGATCCCAATCACCCAACGCGATCCAACAAACCAGAAGAGATTGGGTGCTGCCGCACTGCCCAGGGCTGCAACGCCAAACGCGAAAAAGTCAACAATGAGCAACGTTCGCCGGCCCCAGCGGTCC